>CAYRAD010000559.1:0-1500 GCA_964422135.1 uncultured Vicingus sp. | reverse complement strand
GTTATCAGAAAAGTCTCTAACAACTAGTGAGAAAGTTCCGTATCCATCACTATCAAGAGATGGTCTTATATTTTTTATAGTGATCTTAAAGAGCGTGCTGGCATATGCTCCATCATCAACAGAGTGAACCCTAAAAAGATTATATGGTGAAGATCCGTAGACCTGTGAAGTTATGTACGGAGTAGTCGGAGATGTAAATCTATCTCTAAAGTGCCTTCTAATTTATATCTACCACTTTCCATGTATCTACTTAAAATTCCTTTATTTTCAACTTTTACATTTTTTGGCTTTATTTTTTGAGAAATTACCACTTCATCAATTTTATAAATCGATTTATTATTAGCATCTACTTTTAATATCTCATTAATGGAAACTTCATAATCAAATCCATCAGAACAACTTACCAATAATTTATCCTCTGAAATAATAGCTTTAATTTCACCTACAAGGTTCTCATTAATAAATTTTACTTTATCTCCAACACCAATTTCCATAAACGTAAAAGTAAAGGATTGGCCATTAGAAATCAAAAAAATAGAATACTAATACTTATCATAATTAACCAGTGTTAAAATTTTTGTTTTCAACTAAATTTGTATATTTAGCCTAAAGATTATTATTTACCAAAACATAAAACACGTTAATTATGAAAAAAATTTACTTTTTAGCTCTTACTTTACTAGCCACAACATACATTTCTGCTCAATGTGATGGAAGGTATCAAAACGACATTTTCACTAGTGTAGATATTACTACTGTTCAATATGGTAGCAACAATAACTTAGCAGGGACACTTATTAATTTAACAATGGATATCTATACTGGTCAGGGAGATACTGCAACCAATAGACCAGTTGTATTATTTGCACATGGAGGATCTTTTTCTGCTGGAACAAAAAATGATGCTGATGTAGTTTATTTTGCTACGGAACTTGCTAAAAAAGGATATGTGTGCGCTTCTATCAACTATAGATTGGCAACAAGTGCTTTTCAATTAATTGCAGAAGAAACCACTGTTAAAGTAGTTTTTAATGCCATTCAAGATGGTAAAGCTGCTGTACGATTCTTTAGAAAAGATGCAGCAACAACTAACACTTATAAAATTAATCCTGATCAAATATTTTTTGGAGGAAGTTCAGCAGGTGGTATTTTGGCAATTAATTTAACATATGTTGACAGTGCTACTGATTTAACTTTTCCTAATTGGCAAACTTGGTTAAGTCAAGTTGGTGGATTAGAAGGAAACAGTGGAAACCCTGGATATTGCTCTAGAACAAATGGTACATTCGGATTTGCAGGTGGAATAGCTGACACATCTTTAATAGATGCAGATGACGTTCCATGGTATGGTTCTCATTCCCTTACCGACCAAACAGTTCAGTACGGTTATGGGCAACCTTTAAGTGGATTCACTCCTGTGAATTTGTATGGTAGTGGTTTAATTGATACCAGATTAAGTAACCTAAATACGTATCACCATTTAGACCAATATACTGGTGG
>CAYRAD010000558.1:0-1501 GCA_964422135.1 uncultured Vicingus sp. | reverse complement strand
ACCTCATCAACAATGGAAATAGATTATGTACGTGTTTATCAATAAAATTATTAAACTTTAACTTTAAATTAAATATATTATGAAAAAGATTACTTTATTTTTTAGCTTATTGACGTTATGCTTTACTTATGCACAAACGCCAACTACCAATGCCGCAACACCACCAAGTAGAAATGCCGCAGATGTTATTTCTATTTTTAGTGATGCCTATTCTAATATTACCGTCAATAATTTTAATCCAAATTGGGGGCAATCGGGATCAGTTAATTCAAGCTTTGACCCAACAGGAGGTAGCACAAATGTTGTGTTAGCTTATACAAATTTTAACTATCAAGGCACCGATATTGCGACACAAGACGCTTCTAGTATGGAGTTTATTCACATTGACATATGGACCTCTAATGCTACAGTTGTAAAATTTAGTCCAATAAACAATGGTACTGGAGCCACTGAGCTTTTAGTAAATGTTCCTCTTGTTACAAACGGTTGGAGCTCTGTAGATATTCCTAAAAGTTCTTTTACAGGCATGACTTGGGATTCTGTATTTCAAATGAAATTTGATGGTCAGGCAGGGGCAACTCCATCTGACATTTATATAGACAATGTTTATTTTTGGAAAACCGCTACAGCCACAGGATCAGATGCTACTTTGAGCGATTTAAAAATTGATGGCACTACTATTAGCGGATTTAGTGCTGGAAATACTAGCTATAATTATGGATTACCAGCTGGCACCACAACTGTTCCTCAAATAACGATGGCTACACCTACAGATTCTAACGCAAGTGTAACCATACATCAGGCCACTGCTATTCCAGGCGATGCAACCGTAGATGTTGTTTCTCAAAATGGATCTGTTAATAAAACTTATACCGTTTCTTATGCAATTACAAGTCCTAGCACTGCTGCGCCAACGCCCCCTGCAAGAAATGCAAGTGATGTGATATCTTTATTCAGTGATGCCTATACAGATATAACTATAGATACATGGTCTGCCTCATGGGATGATTCTTCTATTTCTGATGTTCAAATTGCTGGAAATAACACAAAACAGATTACATTCAATAATTTTTTAGGAGTTGATTTTAGTGTTGCTGGTCATCATTTTGATGCCTCAGCTATGACAAATTTTCACATGGATTTTTGGACTAGTGAAACTAATTTAACAGGAAAAGTTTTTAATTCAAAATTTTCTCAATGGGGCGGAACATCAGCAGAAGTTTCGGCTTTAGAACTTAATATAAATACTGGGACCACTCCAGCAATAGTATCAGGCTCTTGGGTTTCAATAGATGTGCCAATATCACAATTTGTAACTAATTTAACAAGAGATGATATAGCGCAATTTATAATTACCTCTAATTTAGGGACTGTTTATGTAGATAATATTTACTTATATAAAGGAACTCCATTAGGTATAAAAGATTTTAAATTACTTGGTTTAAATGTATATCCAAATCCTACGAATAATAATTGGGTTTTATCTTCTAAAAACGATGAA
>CAYRAD010000557.1:0-1505 GCA_964422135.1 uncultured Vicingus sp. | reverse complement strand
GGGCATGTTGATTTTTCTTATGAAGTTTCAAGATCCATTGCCTCATGTGAAGCTGCTTTGTTAATAGTTGATGCTACTCAAGGTATTCAGGCTCAGACTATTTCAAACCTTTATCTGGCTATTGAGAACGATCTTGAGATTATTCCGGTTTTAAATAAAATGGACTTGCAAAGTGCCATGCCAGAAGAAGTTAAAGATCAGATTGTAGATTTAATAGGATGTGATAGAGATGATATCCTTTCAGCAAGTGGTAAAACAGGACTTGGAGTTGATGATATATTAAAAGCAATTATTGAAAAAGTTCCACCTCCTAAAGGAGACCCAAATGCACCATTTCAGGCATTAATTTTTGATTCAGTTTTTGATTCTTATAGAGGAATTAGGGCTTACTTTAAAGTAATGAATGGTGAAATTAGAAAAGGTGATAACGTAAAATTTATTAACACCAATAAAGAATATGTTGCTGAAGAAGTTGGTACTTTAAAAATGAAGCCATTGGCGAAACAAGTAATCAAGACTGGAGATGTTGGTTATTTGATTTCTGGAATTAAGGTTGCTAAAGAAGTAAAAGTTGGTGACACGATAACTACAGTATTAAATCCAGCAGAAAGTATTCAAGGGTTTGAAGATGTAAAACCGATGGTTTTTGCAGGAGTTTATCCTGTTGATACAGATGAATACGAAGAGCTGAGAGATGCCATGGAAAAATTGCAACTCAACGATGCCTCCTTAACTTTTGAACCTGAATCTTCGGCTGCCTTAGGTTTCGGATTTAGGTGTGGATTTTTGGGCATGTTGCACATGGAAATTATTCAGGAACGTCTCGACCGGGAGTTTGATATGACCGTTATTACAACAGTTCCCAACGTTTCATACAATGCATATTTAACCAAAAATAAGGAAGAGGTAATTCTAATCAACAATCCTTCCGACATGCCCGACCCAAGCAGAATAGACAGAGTGGAAGAACCTTATATTAAAGCTTCAGTAATTACTAAATCGGAATATGTGGGGGCTATCATGAACCTTTGCATCGAAAAAAGAGGAGAGTTAGTGAATCAGGTTTACTTGACTACTGACAGGGTGGAGTTGACTTTTAATGTACCACTTTCCGAAATAGTTTTTGATTTTTACGACCGTTTAAAATCCATTTCCAGAGGATATGCTTCGTTCGATTATCATCCCATAGGATTCCGGGTTTCCAAATTGGTAAAAATGGATTTGTTGCTAAATGGGGAGCAGGTAGATGCCCTTTCGGCACTGGTACATGCCGATAATGCCTATGAATTGGGTAAAAAGATTTGTAAAAAGTTGAAAGAATTAATTCCACGCCAGCAATTTGAAATAGCTATTCAAGCAGCCATAGGTGCTAAAATTATTTCAAGGGAAACCGTTTCGGCTTTGCGAAAAGATGTAACGGCCAAGTGTTATGGAGGTGATATTACCCGAAAAAGAAAATTGCTGGAAAAGCAGAAAAAAGGCAAGAAAAAGATGAAACAGATTGG
>CAYRAD010000556.1:0-1509 GCA_964422135.1 uncultured Vicingus sp. | reverse complement strand
TAATATTTGTAGCCGGTCCCAATGTATCAGTGGTAACATTAAAACTTCTGTAAATATTTGTACTGTATTCTCCTCCGAATTTTATTGAATGTGTTTCATTGATTTTTTTAGAGATAAATCCTTTTATGTAAAGTTGATTGTTTTTTGTTTTCTCAAAATTACTCAATACATCATTTGGGGCATTGAATCTAAAGCCAAAAATATCATATTTAGTCGGTCTTTGATATCTGCCTATCCTGCCTATAGCTATATCAAGATTTGTTCTGTACCAAACGGCACCTGCATTTGCATTGGCAACGCTGTCACCGTAATCCATCCAATTTTCTTTTAGAAGGGGGTCCATTGCAGTGTTTGCAGAAGTTGTGTAACCAATATTAAACTGATAATAAGTTGTCGGATTTAACTTATGCGAAAGTTGAACGGAAGCGGCAGCATTGTATCCTCTGTTGATTCCTATTCTGTTCAAATCCAATATTTGCAAAATATTACCCCCTCCGCCTCTGTCACTTGAAACATGGGTGTAAGTACCGAATGCTTTTATTTTTATGTCGTTTAGATCAAGTGTAACAGTTGCTGTACCTGTATATGTCTGCTGTGACGCCCTGAAAGTAGGACCGGCAGGATAATTCAAATCAATTGAATTTGTTTCAGGTGTTGATGAAAAAGTAGAAGTTAAAGTTCCCAAGTTAATTCCCGGAAACGGCAGAGGATTTTTATCAAGTTTCCAGTTGGAGTTAAATAAAGCGAAAAATTTCATCGTATTATTTAGCAATGGTCCACTTGCAGTAGCCGTAAATTCGTTGTAACCGTAACTGCGGGCACCTAAAAATTTTTCTCCGTTAAAACGGTTGTTTTTACTCTTGAAGTTTAGATTATCTGTTACGTAGTCAAAAGTAAATTTTAATTTTGATGAACCGGTTTTAAGTTTAGTAATGATTATTCCACCGTTAGAACCGCCGTAATTGGAATTATAACCACCGGTTAAAAATCCTATTCTGTCTATTGCATCGGGAACAATAGTAATATTTTTAAGTCCTGTTAACTTGTTATGTATATCTATCTCATTTAACAGGTAACCTGTCTCATCTGCACGGCTGCCTCTAATATAAATCTGATTATTGTTAATAATTAAACCTGGAGAAAGTTCAATAATGTTATTAAAATCTCTTACAGGCAGTTTTGATATATCATCTGCCGTGATAATGGCATTAAATAAAGAATCATCTTTTTTAACATCAGTTTTATTTATAATAACATTAGAGGAATCGTTTTGGATTGTGTCCTTAGAATTATTCTGCTGTTGCTGAGGTGAGATTTCTTGATATACTAATAAAAAAAAGATTAATAAAAAGAACTTAATACTGCCCATTATCTACCCTCCCAATTATGACAGATTTAATTTAATAATTTTTCAATTAAAATGTAAAAGAGTCTTACAATGATTAAAAATAAGGTGAAGAGTGTGTTGTGTTAAGTTATAATGGCTCAGAATTGCCGAGACCTACACTG
>CAYRAD010000555.1:0-1514 GCA_964422135.1 uncultured Vicingus sp. | reverse complement strand
TTATTAAATTCAAAAGATTTAGATATTTCATACGAAAAAATGGTAAAAGAGAATCATTTATTCGCTTATCCAGTCGTTCGTTTTAGTCATCCAACTCAACGCGCTATGAAGATGGGTGTCGATGGAAAAATGTCATTATTTTACCCAAAATATGAATTGGAAAGGACACAGGATTTGGAAACTGCATATCATGATTCTGGACAATTTTATTGGGGAACAAAGATTGCTTGGCTTAAAAATAAAAAAATGCACACAGATGGTATAGGTATACAAATCGATAAATGGCGAGCAGTTGATATTGATAATGAAGAGGATTGGAAATTCGCAGAATTAATATACAAAACGACCAAGAATGAATAATATAAGGAAACGAATACTGATCACAGGGACGTCAGGGATGCTTGGGGCTACCCTTGTAAAACAATGGTGCGATATATTTGAAGTTTTTGCAACAGATAAGAAAAATTTTGCAAATAGTCATGCGAAATATTTTATGGCTTTTGATTTGTTAAGTGAATCTTATGATACACTCATGAACTGGGCAAAACCTGATGTAATCATACACTGTGCAGCTATTACTAATGTCGATTATTGCGAACAAAATCCGGAACAAGCAATGGCTGTTAATGCTGAATCGGTAAATAAATTTTTAAAATATGGTTCGTATTCGAGATTGATATTTATTTCTTCAGATGCTGTCTTTCCTGACGGTATTCACTTGGCCTCGGAAAAGGAACAAACGTCACCAAAAAATGTCTATGGTGAATCAAAAGAAGCTGGTGAAAATTATATTAAAGAAGTTTCAGGTGCTCATTTGGTTATTCGAACCACTATTGTTGGAAAAAATATCAACCCGTCAAAGCGAGGTTTTGTAGAATGGATTGTTAATTCAGTAAAGGATGGAAAAGAAATAACTTTATTTGATGATGTACTTTTTACGCCAATAACCATATGGCATCTGGCGAATGAACTGGAATGGATATTGGGAAGCGATATTTCAGGTATTGTTCATATTGTAGGAGAAGAACCCATATCCAAATATGATTTTGGTAGGAAAATATGCGAAGGGCTTTGGCTTGATACATCCTTAATTAAAAAGGGTAGTATTGATGGTGTTCATTTCAATGCCAAACGCTCAAAAGACCAAACAATGGATTCCGGTTATTACCAACAAATCTCTAATCAAGTTCTTCCCAATATGGATCAAACTATTTTATCTATTATTCAGAGATTTAATGCAACTCATGTTTCAGCTAATTAATTTAAGAAAGGTAAATATATGAATAATCAACAAAAAATTATTGAAATTGGGTCATTTAAAATAGGTTTAGGATATCCAGCTTATTTTATTGCAGATATTGCAGCTAATCATGATGGTGATATAAAAAGAGCCAAAAAATTAATTTCATTAGCAAAAGAAGCTGGTGCCAATGCTGTCAAATTTCAACATCATGATGTATCAAAATATGTGAGTGACAAAGGGTTCAAATCATTAGGTGGTAAGTTTAGTCATC
>CAYRAD010000554.1:0-1526 GCA_964422135.1 uncultured Vicingus sp. | reverse complement strand
TATTTTATCATGCACCTTTAGCTGCAACTATTACCATGTTATCTAAACTTCAGGCGGATGTAAGAACTGCTGAGGCAGAAGTAATTAATAAATTATATGAAAGGATAGATGCTGGAGGTGTTTCTTTTAACTCTGTTACAGGAATGGCTGTTTTACCAAAAGCTTACATAATGGATGGAGATACATTTAGAGCTGACATATTTACGGCCGCATCAGACGATAGAGTTAACCCTATAATTTATATAGGTGATTATGATAGTAATGCTGTTGCTGAAGTTGAAAAAACTGGAAAATTTGATCCTAAGAAAATCATGAAAGGAACTGAAGGGAAAGCTTGGGGAGATGGTGATTGGTACAAAATGGAGGATGATGATGTTGTATCTGGTAAAGGACGTTTAAAAGTAAAAGAAAGTATTGGTGTGCATGATTGGGGTGGAATTATCATGTTAAAAACTAAAAAGGGCCCTAAAGTATATCCATTTAAGAGTTCTTTTGAAGTTGGGAAACCATCGTTGGCAGTATCAGCAGATAAAATGAATGTGTTTTACATTGGTGTTGACAATCCTGTTTCTATTGCTGCTCCTATGCCTAACTTTACAGCATCAGCACCTGGTTTAAAGAAAACTAGTAAAGGATGGGTTATGCGACCTCGAAAACGAGGTAAGGTTAGCATTGTTGTTACTGGAGTTGATGACAAAACAGGTAAAAAAGTTAACTTAGGTAAAGTTGAATTTAGAAATAAAAGAATTCCTGATCCAAAGTCTTATTGTGGGGGTAAAACAGGTTCTAGTAACATTAAAAAGATTGCTTTTAAAGCAACTTCTACTGTACAAGCAAAAATGGAAGGTTTTGATTTTGATATTAAAGTAAGGGTTTCTTCATTTGTTTTTTCTACAACCAAAGCCGGAGTTGTACAAGAAAAAAGAGTAAATGGAAATAAACTTAATTCTACATGCAAATCTTTAATTGGTAAAGCTAAAAGAAATCAAAAATTCTTTATTGAAAAAATTAAAGTTAAAATGCCAGATGGAACAACAAGACAGCTGGCTCCAATTATCTTAAAAGTAATTTAATAAGTGTAACATAAGGAAAAAGGAGGATGATTATGAAATTTGTGAGATTAATAGTGCTAACGACAATACTAATTACTATAATTGGTGTTACCGAGTCTATGGCGCAGAACAAAGTCTTAGATAAGCCTTGGATTAAAGAAAACACATTAACGCGAAGAGTAATCCCATATACACATATAAGAGAAGCAGATGTTATGTGGCATAAGAGAATCTGGAGAGAAATTGATCTTCGTGAGAAAATTAATCATCCTTTATATTACCCTACTACACCTATAAAAGATCGAAAAAGTTTATATGATGTAATTAAATATGCTGTTGTAGAGGAAAAAACATTAAAAGCTTATGATCCACAAGATGATGAATTTACTATTCCTCTAACTCCTGCTGAGGCTGTTGGAAGAATGGGTGATTCAACAACTATTATGATGGAAGATGAATTTGGAGATCCTACAA
>CAYRAD010000553.1:0-1533 GCA_964422135.1 uncultured Vicingus sp. | reverse complement strand
ATAATGGAACCAGTAGCTTTTATGCTAGTGTGGTTATTTACTATGATTACTTGGTATACAAACAGAATAATCTATACGGCACTATTTGTGTTACTATTTGTGTTGTTGGCGTTCTTTTTTGAATAAAATTTAACTTTCTTTAACATACTATGCACACCATTGTTTCTGCCTGGTGTAAGCAATGTATCCAAATTTAATATTTTAAAATTATCTTGATCAAATTTATTAATGTCCTGGGCGCTCGAGCCACTGTACACGTCTGATATAATATTAACCATGCCCTTTGATATTAATGCAGCTGAATCAGATGTAAAATATATTTTATCATCTACGTAATGTGGCACTAGCCACGTCTGTGATTGACAACCAGGAACTTCAAACGATTTAACTTTATGTGCATTATCAAAATGTTTTGAGTTTCTACCGTAATCCATAATCCAAACAAATTTATCTTGATCATCGTCTATGTTATCAAGTATCTGTGCATACCGTTCTAATTTTCTTTTTATTGTTTCACATTCTCCGCAACAATCTGGAGTACCACATTTATCGTGTTCCATTAAAAACCTTTTCTGTATTTTCTGATTCTTGCGTAAGGTGAATCTGCAGGAGGTACATAACCATTCTTTTCTTTTTCTCTATACAACGCACCTAGTATTGCATTCTTACTAACAACACCCATAATCACAGCAGCTTTACTTGCGCTTGTGCTTTGTAGTAATTTTTTTGCTTCGTTTAATTTTTCTTCCGTCCAAACTTTTTTCTTTCTCATTCTTTTTCTCCTTCTTCTTAAATAATTTCATCCAATCTAATCTTGGTCCAAAATAAATTGCCTTATATTTGTTCCCTAACCAATCATGGTCCCAAAACCACTGCCAAACGTGTTTTACCACCAATTACCCGGGTACAAACACACAGCCCACTTCCTTAAAGCCCGATACCGGGTCATTATGAAGGTTTTTATTTCCCAGAAAACCGCCATTTCTTTGCCAGGGTCCCAAACCCCCATTTCTTCATTTTTTCGCCACTGGTGCGTCATCTTTAAGCTCCAACTCGTCAATTGTCCAATTACATTGCTGTATTGCACCTTGTATTTGTCCAACACTTGACTCCATGTTTCTAATTGCGTCTCTTCCTTGGTTAATTTTATTAATAAGATCTTTTGCTTGATCTTCTAATTCTTTTTTTCTAGCTAATATTTTATCTTTCATATTTTCCTTTCGATGAACATTTTGCACTACACAAAAATGTCAGTTTATATTTTTGTTTTGGATAAAATTTTTTATCTATCCAATACAATAATTCTTGAAACCAATTACCACACACAGAACATTTAAATTCAGGTCCTGGGCGCGCGCAGCTCGGATCATACTCCACAAAGACCTTCGCATTCATCTGCAAATTCTTCATCAAATGTTTCACCAAACAATGACGCTTGTTTCTTTGGTTCTAAGAAATTTATTTCTCCTAACGGTTTTGCTGATTTATGTAAATATAATTTAGCTTCAGAATTTTTTAATCCGTTTCTAATTT
>CAYRAD010000552.1:0-1536 GCA_964422135.1 uncultured Vicingus sp. | reverse complement strand
TACTCACAAACATATAATTTCGAATATTACAATGTTGAAGAAGGTCTTTCTCAATCCAGTGTAAATGCAATTATTCAAGATGCAAGGGGATACTTATGGGTAGGAACTAAAGGAGGTGGAGTTTGCCAATTTGATGGATTGACTTTTAATTCTTATACTGAAAAAAATGGTATTTCAGGAGATATTGTTACCGGTTTAACTACCGATATGGAAGATAATATATGGATTGCTTCAACATGGGGTGGTGTTACAAAGTACAATGGCCGGAAATTTTTTAAGTTTTCTAAAAAAGATGGTTTATTAAAAGATAATGGGAATACAGTTATTTATGCAGATAAAAAAAATACTGTATGGATAGGTAATGAACTTGGTTTGGTTTCTTATAAAAATGGATCTTTTAAAAAATATACTAAAGAAAATGGCAAGCTTGTAAATAATAACATTACTTGTATTAAAGAAGATAGTAAAGGAAATATTTGGGTAGGATCAATCGGGGGAATATCCTTATTAAAAAAAGATAAAACCATTTTTATTACTGAAGAAGATGGACTTCCCTCAAACGATATTAAAGCTATTGAAGAAGATTTTGATGGCAATTTTTACATCGGAACCAATGTTGGTATTATTAAACTTTTAGAGGGAAGTATTGATGAAAAAAGAGATTTTATTTTTGAAAATATAAAATTAATTAATTCTACCATAGTGGTTACTGATATTCTTGTTGATCAAGAAAAAAACACATGGATTACCACGTTAAACAATGGAGCATTTATTATAAATGTACATAAAAATATTAGTCACATCACTAAAAAAAATGGCCTTATAACCAATGGCTTATCAAAAGTTATTCAAGATAAATCTGGTAATATTTGGATAGGCACAAACGGTGTTGGACTAATAAAATATGGGAATAAAGCATTTACCTATTTCACAAACATTCCTGGATTAAACAGCCCAGAAATATTTAGTATTGTCTCAGATAATGATGATAATATTTGGGTTTCTACCGATGATGAAGGAGTGTTTAAGTATGATGGCATTAATTCTACACAATATACAACCAGTAATGGATTAGGAAGCAATACCGTTAGATCATCAATAAAAGATAATAACGGAGATTTATGGTTTGCGACAACAAATGGATTAACCAACTATAGTCATGGAGTTTTTAAAAATTACACCACAAAAGATGGATTACCTTCCAACAATATTAGAACATTACTATTAGATAATGCTAACAATATATGGATAGGAACTTATGGCGCTGGATTATCTAAATATGATTATTCTTCTTTTACAAATTTCAAGATTAAAGATGGTCTACCTAACAACTACATCCATTCTTTATTTCAAGATTCTAGAGGTGATATATGGATTGGTACTGGAAATGGTGTAGCAAAATATTCTAACAATGCTTTTACAAGTTATTCTGAATCTAAAGGATTTTGCAACATGTATATTGGAAGCATTGCCGAAGATACACATGGAAACATTTGGTTTGGATCTGACAGCTGTGTAGTAAGATATCATGGTAAT
>CAYRAD010000551.1:0-1542 GCA_964422135.1 uncultured Vicingus sp. | reverse complement strand
AAAATAATTAGATTTAAAATCGGAAAAGGTAAACTATCAATTCACGCTAAGTTGTAAAACTTACCTATTACCCATTTTAATTTTAATGAGATGGAATTCTTATTGCAGCTTCTGGAATAAGTAATAGATTCCCAAATTACTCACCAATTTTCAATTCAATTTTCTTGTAATCAATCAGTGAGCAATAATTTTCAAATAAATACGTACTTTAGCCTATAATTGCATTCAAGATTAATGAAGAAATTAGTTTTCGTTTTTTTATTGTTTAACGCTTTAGTTGGCTTTTCTCAAATAGGAGGTACTAACACCTATGAATTTTTAAACATACCTGTTTCAGCAAGAGTTGGAGGTTTGGGTGGAAATGTTATAGCCGTTTACGATAATGACCCTACTTTTTCATTTTCTAATCCTTCATTGCTTAACCCAGAAATGTCCGGGATGCTCACCCTCTCTTATCTAAATTATTTTGCTGACATCAATCATGGCTATGTTTCTTATGTACAAGATTTTAAGAAATTTGGAACATTTTCAGGAGGTATTCGATACATTAATTATGGGAAATTCGTTGAAACAGATGAAGGAGGTAATGTATTAGGTAATAATTTTTTCGCATCTGAATACGCATTTGTATTGGGTTGGGGTAAAAGTATTGACTCTTCTTTTTCGGTAGGAGCCAATTTAAAGCCCATTTATTCAAACATGTATTTGTATAACTCATTTGGTTTAGCTGGTGATGTTTCGCTGACTTATCATAATGATGTAAAAGGATTTACAGCTGCTGTTGTTGCTAAAAATATCGGTATTCAATTGAAGACCTATGTTGAGGGAGGAGATAAAGAACCTTTACCTTTTGAAGTACAAGCTGGAATTTCTAAAAAATTGCAACATGTACCCTTCAGGCTTTCTATAGACTTTACTCACCTAGAAAATTGGAAATTAGCCTATAACGATTCGTTGGCAGCAACTAATAATAGTAGTTTGAGTGATGAAGAAAAAGCATACCGAAATAAAACCAGTTTACACAGTGAATTATTCAGGCACATGGTTTTTGGAGGAGAGTTTGTTCCTTCCAAAAGCTTCATGCTAAGGTTTGGGTTTAACGTAAAAAGACGATCTGAATTAGCACTTGATAACAAACCGGGATTAGTTGGATTTAGCTGGGGAATAGGATTTAGAATTAAAAAATTCCATATTAGTTACGGAAGTGCCAGGTATCATTTAGCAGGATCATCCAATCATTTTACGATTACAACCAATCTGTCAGAATATTACAGTAAAAATTTAGCACCAAAACCTCCTAAAAAAAAGAAAGAAAAAGTTAAAAAACCAAGAAGGTCAAAGCATAAAAAAGATAAGGACACTGATGAAGTAATTAATTAAGAAATGAAGAAAATTATTATTGCCATTGATGGATATTCTTCTTGTGGTAAAAGCACATTAGCGAAACAACTTGCTAAAGAACTTAATTACATTTATATTGATACCGGAGCAATGTATCGGGCAATAACATTTTATGCCATAAGAAATAACATTCTTTCAGAT
>CAYRAD010000550.1:0-1558 GCA_964422135.1 uncultured Vicingus sp. | reverse complement strand
AAAATTAACACCATAAACTGTTCCACCGGTATTTAAAATTGCTGTCCAGTTTGTACCACCGTTTGTGGTTTTATATAAATCAGCACTGGATGTTCCAACGATAATATTATTAACATCCCATGCATACATACAGTATTTTGAAGAACCTGCAATATTACCGCTAATGTCTGTCCAGTTTATACCGCCGTTAGTGGTCTTGGAGACATCGCGCGTGGTAGAACCACATACGAAACCTGTGTTGTTGTTGATGAAAAAAAGTTTATACAATGTCGGAGAAGCTCCGATATAATAAGTAGTCCATGATTCTCCAGCATCGGTGGTCTTTATTACACTACCATATGAACCACAAGCTATACCTGTATTCATATTGAAGAAATGAGCATCATATAATGTCATATAATATCCATAAGTTGCATAAGTACCTCCCGGGGTTCCGGGAGCGGAAAATTTCCAAGTTGCCCCAGCGTTAGTTGTCTTACCAAAATTTCCATTGTAACCAACTATATACCAGGTATTGGCATCAAACATTTTACACCATCGAAGTGTAGCACCGACTGGTCGTGGATGGCTCCAGCTCCAGTCATTTACCGGTTGTGCTTTTGATTCTATGAATGAAGCAAGTAAAAGCACAGTCGTTATGAAGAGTAAGATTCTTTTCATTACTTTTCCTTTCTGATTTAATTGTTAAAGAACTAAATTTAAATAGAAATTAATAACAGGATAATTTATTAATTTATCCTATATCGTAATTATCAATTAATAATTCAAGCTAAAAAATTATACGATTATACTTTTTAATAGGATGAAATTATTCCTGTTATACAAAATTTGAATATGTGTTAAAACCTCTCATTCCTAAAGTCCTCTTCGGAAACATGCAGTAACTATATTTCGATTTCGAAATAGGAGTGCCTGTCCGAATACTTAGATTTGATGGTAACCGCATCCTTCTCCAGAGGAGCCTACTGATAGGTTGCGATTTTATTAGTTAAACGCAGGCATACAACCTGCGACTATCTAATAGAAATAGTGCTCGGACAGGCTCATGACTTTCGTCCCGGTAGTAAGAAAATCCTCTTTGGAATTGATAACAAAAGATATATTCAATACTTCTTGTTCCCACAAAGTCCCCTACCTGCCGTTACCTATATGCTACAGCTTTCAACACCTCTCGCTCAAAAAATCTTCTTTGTGTACAAGTCTATAAACATCCCTCAATACAATGCAAGTAATAACAAAATCCTAAGACCTCCCCTTTATCACCTCCTTATCAGGGAGTGGGGGTAGTACGTTGTAACGAATATGTTATTCATCAACATGAAGCTTTACAATAAATTCATGACGTGTTTAAAAAAATGAAGTTATTATAAAAAGCTGTTGCCGCAATGGAAAACAGATCATCAAACAACAGCTGACTGACTTTAAAATCAATACTGTTACTGGTTTCAGGTTTTAATTCATCATTGCCTACAATTGGATTTCCAAGTGCAAAAAAACTCGGGAGTTTAAATCCCTCTCCCCAGTTTGCACTTATTGAGGTACCGGTTGATTGCAGATT
>CAYRAD010000549.1:0-1559 GCA_964422135.1 uncultured Vicingus sp. | reverse complement strand
CGTGTTACCTTCAACACTAACATTTACATCTATTTTATTGGTATCAGGTTTGTCGTCTTTTGTTCTGATTAGCTCAATAGAACCTTTTGGCTTGTGAAATTCTCCAACAACTTTTAAAGCATATACTTTCCCCTGCACATTTAAACTATAGTTTCCTCTAATATCCGTTAAATTATAATCGTTAATAATGTACTGTTTCCCTTTAATCCAGTTTTCAAAAACAATATTTTTTTCATCAAACAATTTCTCTGAAGTAATAATGAAGTTAGCCATTTTTCCTTGTTCCAGACTTCCAATTTTATCGTATTCATTAATAAAATTGGCAGGAGAATAAGTTAAAGCTTTTAGAGCATCCTGTTCGGAAAGGCCACATTTAATGGCTTTTCTTAAGTTTTTAAAAAATGTTTTTTTGTGTTTTAAATCGGAAGTAGTAATTGAAAAATCGATTTGGTTTTTGGCTACGATTCCCAAATTGTATGGGGCTAATTCCCAGTTTTTAACATCCGAGTATTTAACAAGCAAAGAATTATAAGGATCGCTTACATCATAAGCTTCAGGGAAATTAACAGGGATAATTAATTTACCTTCTGTAGCTTTTACTTCCTTAATTCGTTGGTATTCGGTTCCATTGGTTTTAAAAATGTATTGCGTTTCGAATTCATCCCCGATTTTATCAGCTCTTAAAATGTTTAACTTGTCGTTGGCTTCAAAAATTTGCGGTAGCTTCCAGTTTTCGATAACGCTTTTTAGAGATATATTGTATTCCTCAACTTTGGAGTTATTATAAAACCAGTTTGCATCGAAATAAGTTTGTCGAATTAAGGCAATCATTCCCATTAAAGAACCAGGATAATCTTGCGTTGAAGATCCTTTATTAAATGATAATTGTCCGGCAACCTTGTCGTTAATCATTACCATGTTGGCTTTATCATTGGCTAATAGTACCAAAGCAGAGCTTCCTCTCATAATGCCATCTTGTTGGTGAGTTAAAACTACGCCAAAACCTAATTTTCTTAATTCTTTTGCTTTTGTGTCGTTTACTTCAAATAATTTTCCGGCTTCAACCTCAGGGCGAATGGCCTGATTCCAGCTAAAAGCACCTTTGGTATTGGTTTCTAATTGTGGCCTAATTTTTCGTTTCTTACTTTTTTCCGGAATGGAAGGCATTCCGTAATCGGAATAAATATCAATCAAAGAGGGATAGATAAATTTGTTATTTAATTTGTAAACCACACAATTCGCCGGAATTTCTATTTTGTTCGTTTGTCCAACAGCTTCAATTTTCCCATCTTTAATTAACAGCGTTCCATTCTCAATTACTGTTTGATAATCAATATAAATTGTTGCAGAGGTAAAGGCGTAATAGTTGTGTATTTTGTTGTGTGGACCATTAACACTAAACGTTTCCTGTGAAAATAGCAGTTGAGAACCAAAAAGAAAAAAAAGAAATACAAAAAAGTTCTTCATACAAAGTTGTAATTAAATGGCAAGTTCAAAAATAATGTTTATTACTGAAATTATTTGAAGAAAAAGTGATGAACGGAAACATTATTTAGAAT
>CAYRAD010000548.1:0-1566 GCA_964422135.1 uncultured Vicingus sp. | reverse complement strand
GTTTTTTGACTAAACAATTACGATGCTTATTGACTTTACCATTATCAGTAGTAGCCTGATAAAAAGCTAAATCTTTTTTGTTAATAATTCTTGTGGCTAATTCAACTGGAACAATATCTTTATATTCTTTAATGTAATTACTAGTATACCTATACTTTTTTGTCATTTTTCTTTTTGTTGATGAATTTTATATTTTTTGAAGAGTTTTGGATCAAGCAGTGGCCCGAAATAGTATGCACTACCACCGTCACCTTCTTCCCAGGTTTGGATAAAATGTTTGTTGTTTTTAACCTCTCCTTCAGACTTACATACCCAACATTGTTTAATACTTTTTTCAGCTTCAAAAGATAATTGTAAATATCCATTACCACTACATTGAGTGCAGATCATTGCATTCTTGCTTGGCATTCCATATCTCTTTCTTTGTGTTTATACATTTCTTTAAGTTCTTCATATTTAACTTCATAATAATCTTTAATAGTCCAACGACCAAAAAAATAACCTAAAATAAAA
The DNA here is from genome assembly GCA_964422135.1 of uncultured Vicingus sp. Taxonomy (GTDB): domain Bacteria; phylum Bacteroidota; class Bacteroidia; order Flavobacteriales_E; family Vicingaceae. The sequence goes on along the minus strand of CAYRAD010000548.1, from coordinate 1,053 downwards.
ACTGTAGCTATAGCTATAATGTGCCAAAATATCATAATTCCTCCTTTTTTAATTATACATTAATAACATTTTTAGTATTGTTCAAGGGATCAAAACTTACTATTGTACACATCACTTCGTTGTATCGTGGATTTTCACAGAATTCTGTAACACTTACAGATTTTCCTATCTTATAAAACTCCACTATTTCTTGAATGTGCTCTGGTCTACTTGATTTTGGCCAAGCTAAAAAATCAACTTTTATTATTTTCATTTCATCTTTAATAGGATTTAATTCCCATGAAATTTTACCAATCATACTTCCTCCTTATATTAACCATTTACGAAGATCTTCCGCCAACACCGATGCAGCTAAGTTAATTTTATTTCGTAATGAGTAAATAATTTTTTCATCAACTGTTCCTTCTGACAAAAGATCAATGTATGTTACTTTCTGAGCTGTTCCAATACGATGATTTCTTGCCTCTGCTTGTTCCCTTATTTCTAAATCATAATTGTTTGAATAAAAAATAGATAGATGTGCTGCAGTTAATGTAATTCCTCTTCCACCTGTCATAGGTTGGCCAATAAAAAATTTTGTTTCTTCTTCTTCTTGAAATCGTTTAATGTTTTCTTGTCTAATTTTTTGTGGAGTATCACCATAATAAGTGACCACGGATCGCGTCCCATATTTTTTTTGTAGTGTTTTTTCAATTTCTTGAATATCATGTCGGTAGGTAGCCCAAATGATTGCTTTATCACCATGCTCTTCTAGAATAGCCAATAATTCTTTGATACGGTTATTTGGCAAACCGATTACCCTACCGTCATCGGTTGCCATATGACCACAAACAATTTGGTGTAGCCTTATCAATTGGGCTAGCACTGACGTAGTTGTCAATGTTTCGTTCTTGAGTTGCACTAATGCAGTTCTTTTCATCTGCATGTAAGCATCAAGTTGTTCAGTTGTCATTGCCACAATTCTTTTCATCCATACTTGGCCGGGTAAATCAAGGGCATCTTTTTTTAAAACACGGTATGAAAATTTTTGTAACTTATAATTTAATTCATCTA
>CAYRAD010000547.1:0-1573 GCA_964422135.1 uncultured Vicingus sp. | reverse complement strand
AGTTAGTAAGGCTGTTGCTTGCCCCTTTGACAACTAAGTTAGTGTTAGGCGATGAGGTTCCAATTCCAAAATTCCCTAAAAAATATGATTCACCATCTTCACCTAATCTCCAGTTAGAGGTGCTAATTCGACCTCCTAGGAGTGCAGCCCCGGATCGATCATAAGCTTGCATCTGAGCAAAGCCAAGACTTGATCTAAAGATTTCCCAACCTGCTCCTGTTGTGGGAGTTAAATTGGAAGTAACTTGTATTCCTCCAATTGTCAAAAATTTTCCGTCAGCATCAATATTTCCATTAAAACTTACACTACCAGTAACAGTAAGGCTGCCACCAAGTGTTGTATTACCCGTGGCATTAATTGCACCATCAACATCCAGTGCAACAGTGGGTGTTTCAGTATTAACACCAATTCTATTAGTTTGTGCGTTGACGTAAAGAGCAGCACGTCCTTGTGGTCCATCCGGTCCAAAGATTGCTCGACCTTGGTTATCAAGGACAAGGTTTTGAATGGCGGAAGAACCGTGTTGTAAAGTCGTTGCGCGAAGAGTGCTCATCTTATACGTCCTGGTACTTCTATTTTACCAGTGAAGAATAGTAAACCTAGGTTTAGTTTTAAGCCTATTGCGGGCTGTTAAACAAGGTAAAAACCTGATAAGTATAAATATTTACCACTACCATTTGAAAAACTAGAAGTTCCGCTTGTTCCCGAATCGTAAAAAATAATGTTGGTAGTTCCGTCTTCAATATAACCGCCACCACTTTCGTTTGTAGTTACATTAGAATATGCAACATAAAATGATGAACGATTTATTGAATCACTATTTGCTGTAAAAGGTAATCCAGTAATTTTTGCTACACCACCGGTAGCGCCTGAAAAAACTTGATTATTATAACCAATGCTGAAATAAACAACCCTTCCTATTTTTGTATAATTACCTGTCAAACTACCTGTGTAAGTAATTGTACCGTTGAAAGCGGCTGTGATAAATGTACCTTCTTCATAATCATCCAGTGCATTAGCTTGTGCAGTGTCCCCATTAAAAGTTAATCCCCCGTTTGCTAAAATTCTTATTCTTTCAGCTGTCGCACCACCAGTCGTACATGTTCTGAATCTTAATTCATGTTGTGTGCTTCCTATTCCTCCTGAAAGAGCTTCAATAGTTGCATATTGCCCATCATTAAAATCTGAACCTGTTGCAATTAAAGCAATACCACAAGTAGATACAGCATTAGTTCTATTTTGAACTAAGAGTGGATAATCATCACTATCATCTCTTACGTGAAGTTTTTTTTGTGGTGTAATGGCAACACTTCCTGTTGATCCAATACCAACACTTGAAATCAATCTAGCAGTTCCATCAGATCCTAATTTCGTTTTGAAATTTGACGTTGTAGTGTCGCCATTATCACCCAGATACAACGCACCTTTAGCGGTGAAAAATGCAGCGGTCCGTTTAGTAGTATTATTTGAAGCCGTATGATAGCCAACATTTAGAGCGGCGTCATCTCTGTTGTCATAGAGATGATGAATACTTGTTGTTCCTCGCGCTAGTATAGATGAAGTGACGGCAGCA
>CAYRAD010000546.1:0-1575 GCA_964422135.1 uncultured Vicingus sp. | reverse complement strand
AAATTTGACCTGTAATAGGATTAAAATCCATATCAGATAAGGTACTATTTGATACTAAACCTGTATTCCCAATTAATGAAGCAAAGCCACTACTGGTATTAACAGAATACAATTCACAAGGGGTTGGCAGACAGACATCAATACCGTAGAGTGTTCCAGATACAAAAGTCATTGGTTCAATTTCACTATTCGCTCCACTGCATGTGCCAGAGATGAATGCTACATGAGTTGCATTACCTGTAGATGGATCAACAATGGCTAATCTTCTACTCCAATAACCGCTGGGAGGTCCAGTTTCACTTAACGTAGCATACAATAATCCTGTTGCATTATCAAATGCTAATCCTTCTGCAATATGAACATCTAATGCAGGTGAAACCAAATCCAAAAAGCCAATGGAAGTCGCAGCACCTGTAACCCTATCAATACTAATCAACCTTGGGTTTGTGTTAAATTCAGAAATAGCTAGTAACTGATTATTAATAGAATCATAAGTCATACCCATAATATATGAAAATCCTGTTCCTAAATACCCAATAGTAGAAGCATCTCCAGTAGTAGTATTGATTTCTACAAGTGTGTCTCCAATTACACCATATAGAGTATAAGTTAGTTGAGCATAAGAATTTTGAATACTTACAGAAAGAAAAAGAATAAAAAGAATAAAAGAAAATTTTCTCATACGTCAAGCTATATTTCACACAAAGTACAGGTAATATTATATGTGGATTCTAAAAAAGTTTTTTTCAGTTTTCTTAAAAAAATAAGAACCCTTTTTTATCTTTTTAAGAAAAATGATAGTGCAATTTAGCAATAATTTATTTTTTTAATGCAAAAATATGCAGTTTTAAATATCAGTAAGTTATTTTTAATCTTTTAATTTGTTTCCTTCTGCTACGATCAGATTAAACGCTTATAAACAAGAAAGTTAAGTTGATTAGTCCTATTATTCCTGCTGCTTTTGCAATACCTACTGATTTTAACGCTAAGCCATTCATACTTTACTCCATAAATCCATCCACCAATTGGCGGACTATTTTTGCTCTAATATTTAATATTCCACTTGATTATCCCCTAAGCCATAGTAGCGTTGCAGTATCAATAGTTAAACAACATCACTATATCATAAGGTTTTGCTCCTGCATTATTCTTTTTGTTGGTATTCAGTAATTTAATCTCTAATATTTATCGAAATAGCTCAAAATCAATCACTTTACTATTGCTTCTAATCGATTACCCATTGATGATAAGCGTTCTTTGGTAAATTCTTCGTAAATAATCCTTTTTTGCTTGTGACTTACATTTTTATCACTTTGGTTTAGACTTTAATTTTAATCATAATTAACTGTTTAACAATTGATTAATTTTTATAAGCCCCTTTTATTATTCTACAATTCGTGCACCGTAAATAATTGTTTCTTAAAATCGGTACCTAAGAAGAACTTTGAAGGATAAAACCAAGAATATATAATTTTTTTATCACTTAATTATGCTTACATAATATAATTTATTACATTTGTTATGTAAACATAATAAATGAACCAAAAAGATACCATCGACTACCACATAAAATCA
>CAYRAD010000545.1:0-1579 GCA_964422135.1 uncultured Vicingus sp. | reverse complement strand
CTAATGTCATATAGTTGAAGTGTATTACTGCCTGTAATCAATAGACCTTTAAACGGTACATGGTTTAATTATGATAATATAACTATTAATTTTACAGTCAGGGATGATACTGGAAGTGAATTAAATTATACGTTGTATATTGATGACATACTAAATAAGACTGTAAATGTTATTGATAATGTTTCAAATATTTTAATCTTGAATTTAAGTGAAAGGCTGCATACAATAATATTTGAGGGAAAAGGAAACAGAGTTGATTCACAAGGCCTTGAGGTAGGAGCAACCAGGAAGAAGAATAGTACTACGCTTTATATAACAGTTGATTTAACAAATACAACACCACAATTTGAAACTGATAATAATACTTGGTTTAATGATTTAACTCCAGAAATCAGATTCAATATAACTGATAATTTAGATACTATTCTAAATTACTCTCTTTATATCAATAACGTATTTAATTATAGTAACTTTACAACAAACGGAACTTCTACTGCCATAAACCTTTCTACTTTAGAAGAGGGAATTTACACATTAATTTTAGAAGCTTTTGATGATGCAAACAACAGAATAAATTCATCTTTCATAAACATATATGTTGATATAACAGCCCCTAATGTAACTTTAATAGAACCAGCAAACAATTCAAACATTTCAACAGTTAATGTTGAATTCAATTTCTCTGTGACAGATAATTTGGATAATAACCTTACATGTAATCTGACAATTGACGGAATTGTCAATATGACAAATATTAATGCAAGCAATAGCTCTAATGTAACAGTTTTGGTCAATAATATTGATTTGGGAGTACATAACTGGAGTGTATTATGCTGGGATGATGCAACTAATGTCAATATTTCAGAAATATGGTATTTTAACATAACTCCTCCTGACCTTTATGTAGATTCTTCACTTATCACGTTTAATTCAACCCAATATGAGGAGAATAAGAATCTTACAATCTCCTCCATTATCAAGAATATAGGGAATGGTAATGTAAATAATGCATTAATTGAGTTTTTTGATGGAAATCCTGATACTAATGGAATCATATTCAAGAATTTTACAATAAATCTGACAGGTTTCAGCAACCAAACTCTGAATGTAAGCTGGTCATTTGGCATTGGAGAGCATCAGATCTTTGTAATTGCAGACAGAAGTGGAGTTATTACTGAGTCTTTTGAAAACAACAACAGAGGAAATGCTACTTTCACCATAGACTCCTATGAGATAATATTTGGAAATGTCACTGGAAGTTTATTATTACAGAGTGTTGGAAATCAGACAGTATTCAAATGGGAAATAAGCGGTGCAAGTCAAGGAAATATTTTTGTGGTTGATTCTGACAGCAACATAATCTGGACTAATTTGACAGCACTGGGGGTTAATACTACGGACAGCAATACAACAGGAGATTTTGAAGATGTTGATATTGCTCTTGGTTTAATTGATAAAAAGGCAACTTTAGATGATTTAGGGAATGCTGATTTAGTTATCGTTTCTATTCCTGTTGATGCTACAGTAAAATTGTTGCCAACAATCTTAATTTTGCCTTCGAATTTTTCTCTCCGTTATA
>CAYRAD010000544.1:0-1581 GCA_964422135.1 uncultured Vicingus sp. | reverse complement strand
GCTTTAATTTTATCTGCATCAACATCTTCTGGGAGATAAAATTGTCTGGAAAAATACGGGGATATACTCGTTGGCATAAAACCCGTTTCCGGATAGAATCATAACTGGATTAACCTTCATTAGATCAATATACTTAAATACATCTCTAAATAATAAAGGCATAGATTCCAGGTTGGTATACATTAATTTCAAATCATCCGAAGGTATTATAACCAAAAATATGTTCAGGAGTAGGGCAAAAAATAGGGCGATAAAAAATAAATATCTTGTTTGTTTTAAAAAATACGTTATTGAGACTATGGATATTAAAAAAGCCAGTGGGGCCGTTCGATTAAACGTAATCACCACAACGCTAAAAAGGTAAATTATCAAGATTAAATGAATCCATTTATTTTTTTTATACAATAAATCTACCGTTCTCAATTAAAGCGATAGCTGTAAAAAATGTGTAATATATTGCATATCTGTATATTACACTACTGTGTAAAGTACTAAGGATTATCATTATTACTACAAGTGCTAAAGTCAATAAATATGGGTATGCGGGATGCATAAAATATTTTTTTAAATATCGAATATGCCGAACAATTATAAAAAGAAAAAATATCGGAACCCCAATACCATATTTGCCCATTAGAACAAATATGAAATTGTCATCACCAGCAAAACTCGTCAGTCCTACGGGTAAGTCATTCACAGCATAACTGTAAAAGCCAAGACCAGTAAAAAAAGACAAGGGATTATTTTTAATTTGTAATAACCATAATTGGTAGTCTTCAAAAATAAGCGGCATATTTTCAGCTTTGGTAAACTGATTGATAATGTCTTGAAATGGAAGAACAAATGTAACGAATATCAATCCCCCAATAATAGATACGAAGGATGAAATAAATATAATTCGGTTAAATCTAATATAATTAGCTATAAAAAGAGTGATAATGAGTGAAAATATTGATGTGCGATTAAATGTAAGTACACCAATAAAAAAACTGAATAAAGCGAGGATCAACCATGGAAATCTATTATTCCTTTTGTTGAATAAATAGATCCAGGCCCCTATGAAAGTAAAATATATATAAAAAGCCGTTGCATGTGGATGGCCCAATATTCCTGCAATTCTAATAATAACCCCACCATATTGTGATTTAAACTGTGCATGGCCTTGTGTGGGGTTTATATTTTGACCTTCAATACCAATTTTTCTGGCAGTATAATCGCTGTAATTATAAAACCAAGATAAGAAACCTGATCTTTCAATGTTTACTTTGTACCATTCATAACCATAAATACATGCGACGACAAATCCTGTAAAGATAAGTAATTGTGTCATTTCTTTAGGGGAAATGAGCTTTTTATCCCATCTAACGATAAAATATAGCAAAAGACCTGTAATATTTAGGCGCCATAATTGATAATATTCATTTATATTAATGGACTGTAATTGGACTACGAAATACAATAACCAGAAAAAATTAATGAACAAGAATGCCACCATAATTTTATCCATTTTAGTATGGTACAATAAAAATTTTTTCTTATAAAATAGTACTGAAAATACCATAAAAAGTATGACATCTTGAA
>CAYRAD010000543.1:0-1585 GCA_964422135.1 uncultured Vicingus sp. | reverse complement strand
GGCATTTAGTACTTTTAGTCAACAAAGGTTTCTTTAATTATCTCTTTACACTTTTTTATTTCTGATTTACTCAATTTATCAAATACTCTTACAATTCTTTTTTTATCAATACTTCGAATTTGGTCAATTGTAATCATTCCTTTTTTCCCATTATGTTCCACAGGAACTCTCGTAGGATATTTTTTCATATTTGTTGTCATTGGAGCAATAATAATTGTATTCAAGAAATTATTCATTTCATCGGGTGATATAATCACACAAGGTCTAGTCTTTTTAATCTCACTTCCTACTGTAGGGTCCAGGTTTACCAGAACAATAACATACTGTTTTAATTCCATTCGTCTAGATTTTCGTCATCAAAAACATCATTCATTAACAATCTGTCGTCATTATTTAATCTCATTTTTTTAAACTCCTCTTCCCAATTTTTTCTTGGTTTTTTAATTGGTCTAAGTATGATTTGTCCTTTTTCAAGAATCAATTCAACTTTTTCCTTAATATTGTATTTTTCCAAAATAGTCTTACTTAAGCGTAGTCCTTTTGAATTTCCGATTTTGATAATAGATGTTTCCATAATTTTTTATTGTAATTACAAAGTTATTACATTTTATTCAATTATCAAAATTCGTTTTGTATTAATGCCAACACCCTGCTAAACCCGCCAAAAGTCGGGCAAGTGCAGTTTTGATGTGGTTTTTAATTTCTAAAAACGAATATACATAATAATAGTGGAAGCCAAAAAGCCTTATTTACACCTCAAATAAAGGGTTTAGTGCCCCTTTAATTTTTTAAATTAACTACTAATTTTAAAAAAAAAAGCCCCTTAAAAAGGCGCTTTTTAAGGATGTTTTATTGCTTTTTAGTCTCTTGCGCAACGATTACCGGTGTTGTAGGTAGTTTTTTTATTTTTTTATCATATCCCATTCGTCAAGAAAGCTAGTTTTTTCAATTTCAGCAATATCATTTTTGGTTGGTTTAATTTCCTTTCCGTTGGAATCATAAAAAATCCAACTATCAGTTACATATCCAAAATTAATTTCATCTCCTCCTTCACAACTTGTTTCTTTATGCTTTTTTCTGATTCTGTATTTGCCTTTGGCTTTTAATTTTCCATTATCGTAATAGTAATTCCATTCTCCATATTTGTAGCTGTAAAATCCATCACAAATTCCTCCAGTACAGCATTGAGTGTAAGTGTCTAATTTATAATTTCCAGAAGATTTTAAATTTCCATTTCGATAAAATTCTTTCCAAAATCCAATTCGATAGTTATTAAATTCTTTGTGAAAATCATCTATTGTTCCAATACTTTTAATTTCTCCGCTTTCATAGTATTCGGTTATCTTATTTTCTTTCGGAATTTCCGATTTAGTTTGAGAAGTTTTACAACTCACAAAAAGCAGAAAAGTAAGAATGTAAATTATTATTCTCATTTTTGTCAAATTACCTACAACTTGTTATAACAGTATAAAAATAACTGTTTATCGGTGTCTATTTCCGGATAACAGAACTTTTGTATTGTGTTTATCGGTTTTTAATTTCTAAAAACGAATATACAAAATAAATGTTAATCTTTTGTTTTCCA
>CAYRAD010000542.1:0-1627 GCA_964422135.1 uncultured Vicingus sp. | reverse complement strand
TTGGAAAATACATAATATCCAGTATTACCCAGATAATGAAGTGTTTATTTTTGACAGATGGGGCCAAAGGGTGTATCATAAAAATGATTATGATAATAAAGATGGTTGGGACGCCAAATATATTGGTGCAAACATGCCTGTTTCCACTTATTATTATGTGTTAAAAATTTATAATGAGAACAGTGATGATGAAGTTTACAAGGGACCAATATCTATTTTCAGATAAATGAATAGGAAACTCATTGCCATATTATTTTTATTTTTTACTTCAACAATTGTTGCTCAGCAATCTGCTCATTATTCTCAATATACCTTTAATAATTTTGGGTATAACCCAGCATTTTTAGGGACAATAAAATGTATGGACTTCAGGGCTGGGACTAGATTACAATGGCTTGGTTTTAGAGGTGCTCCCAGAACTTCATTCATAAGTGTTCAATACACTATTCCAAAAAAGCACTATAAAAACAGTGCAAAACAAGGGGTTGGGCTTTATGTTGAACAGGATGAAGTACATCTTACTACACGTACTTATGTTAAATTAGCTTATGCTTACCATACCAAAGTATCTTCAAAATATTCGATGGGGTTGGGCGTTTTTGCTGGAATTCAACAATATGCTACCAATGATGCCTTAGGAGGACAGGGAAACCCAGACCCTGTTTTAGCTGCAGCTGCAGGTTCTGTATTACGATATCCTGATATCATGCCGGGAATATTATTTTATAGTAAAAAGGCATATTGGAGTTTCTCCGTTAATCAATTGTATTTTAAAAGCATTAATTTAGGAGAAAAAGAATCTCAGATTAACCAATACTATTTTGGTGGAGGATTTAAATCGGACCGGGGTAACTGGACAATTTTTAAATCTTTTTTACTAAAACAGGATATAATGGGGCCGCCTGGTTTGGACTTAAATGTAGCGTGGGTGTACAGACAAAACACCTCGTTTGGTTTGGGTTACAGGGTAGGAGAGTCGGTAATAGCTCAACTAAAATTTAAATTAGGGGCATTAAAAATTGGTTATGCTTTTGATTTCCCATTAAATAAAATTTATGGTAATTATGGTCACGAAATAATGATAGGATTTAATAAATGCGGTGGTGATGGTGCAGGAGACGGAGGTGGTATGAAACCCCATGTTTGCCCAGCTTACAACTAAATATTTAATTATTTCTTTTTTGCTGAGGCAGCAGCTTGTTTAATAAATCTTTTCGATTGGCATTGGTTAACACATTTCTAATCCAGTTGTAATTTTCTTTTTTGTACCAGAAAAAGAAACGATGCTGATCTCTTTTTTCCTTTTCGGATTTAGGGGTAAAAACCGGTTTTAATGTATAAGGGTGATAACCTGAGTAATAAATTACTGTAGCAACAGTCATAGGTGTAGGTGTAAAATCATTTACTTGCTCCAATTTAAACCCCATGTCTTTAGTTTCTGCTGCCAGATTGGCCATGTCCTCTAATTCACAGGCAGGATGACTTGAGATAAAGTAAGGGATTAGCTTCTGGTTCAAGTTCAGTTTTTTGTTAATCCTATCAAAGGTATGTTTGAATAAATGAAAATTTTTAAAAGAAGGTTTTCGCATTAATTTTAAAACTGGATTAGAAGTATGTTCAGGGGCTA
>CAYRAD010000541.1:0-1629 GCA_964422135.1 uncultured Vicingus sp. | reverse complement strand
ATCTGATGTTAATATATGTCTAATCAAATTTTTAAAAAAGAATTCCCCAATAAGATTATTTTTGATTTCTTAGAAAAATATGCAATAAAAGATAATACAAAATATTATCTTGTAACCAAAGAATCATTTAAAAAAGCAAAATTTAATAATGATGTTGAGAAATTTTGTGAAAGCATTAAAGATTATTATTTTAATTGTAAAAAATTTTACATAGACCGCAAACAAAATTATAAAACATTTATAACCATATTACGACAAATATGCAAATTTAATCATTTGGCTTTTACATCTAAAATAAAATATGATAAATCTAAATATGAAATTATTTATTACATTTATCCACCAAAAATTTAATTACAAGCTATTGGATTTCCCAAACTAACTAATAATTGTCTTGATATTAAAGTATCTGCAGTTAATGCCTGTTTTTCAGATAATCTAGCAAACCATTGATAATTTGTTCTTTTTAATAATTCTTCTGCTGGAATATAAATGCCGACCAAAAAACGTTTATCAAATTCTATTAATTTTTGCGAAATTAAATCATTTATATAGACAGGATTGCCACACACGGTTTTAATTCCAAATGTTTTGCCATCTATTAAAGTCATTTTTTTGGTGGCAGTCTTATGATACAACCATCTATCAATTTGACCTAAGAAATCATCCTCATTTGTTGTTGATCTACCGTTAAGTGCTAATGCTTCTAAATATTGTACAAACTCTTTTATAAGAGGATTTTTTCTCTTACATCCCATTATTTTCATCGTTGGAAAGTATTGTTTAAGTTCTGAGGTACTTGTTCTATTTACTTTTTCTACAGTAAAACAACCATGACGATTGACACCTCTATCATAAACTGGCTTGAAATCTGTCACAGCAATTGTTGAACAAGGAACTAACATGCCTCCATAATAATAAAGCAACTTTCCAAGAGCATAATTTCTCATATGATTTTCTATTGGGTCTGTTATAATATTCATCGAAACAGTCCAATCAGGAATTAACTTTCTAAATGAATTATCATCTATTAAAACCACATTAAAGGATTTTCCGCAATGCTTTATAATACTCTTAATACATAAATATAAATATGGCTGATTAAGATCTTTAGTATTCCGGGATTTAAAACTATCCCAATTACGAGCATTAATTTTATAACTATTATGAATCCATAAAATAGGTTTTTGAGAACTAGCACTTTCACCATTTAATAAATATTCTTGAATTAGATCTAATTTATCTAATTCACGACTACCTTGTTCCTTTTTATGAAGATTATAATAATGTGATAATATTACCAAAACAATTACGGCTAACATAAATTTGAATAATTTCAACATATATATTAGTTTTAGAATAAAACTATTATCCATCTTCCAATTGTTTTACGTATTTCCACCATTTATTTCTAGCCTCAGCATTTTTTTCATCCTGTTGATATATCTTAAATGCCCTTTGAATATTATTTTATTTTAGGATCTGCTTTTGCGTTAGGGACGATAATTGGTTCTTTCTTGAATGTCTGCATCTACCGAATTCCGGCAGGAAAGTCAATAGTCTCCCCCCCCTCATCATGCCCCAATTGTGGTCAACAGATCCGCTGGTTCCAGAATATACCCATTCTTA
>CAYRAD010000540.1:0-1629 GCA_964422135.1 uncultured Vicingus sp. | reverse complement strand
TATTTTTAAATCATTGATATAGTTCTGTAAGGTTTTAGAATTTTTTTTGACACGCTGTGCTTTTTCCCAATAACTGCTTACTTTAACCGGATCCATGGCTTTTGCTGCATCAAACTCTCCATAAAGTAATGCATTTTTCTCATCATAGTTTACTAAGGTATTTTCTAAGCCATTATTAACCAGTATAAAAGCATCTAAAATATCTTTGGATATATTTAATGCTAACAATGCTGTAAGCACGAGGTACATCATGCCTATCATTTTTTGTCGTGGTGATAAATTTACTCCTGACATAACTTTGAATTTTTTAGTTAATACTTTTTTAGTTTAGGTTATATTTAGCCTGTTCAAACAAATTGCTGTTCGATTTAAAAAAGTATCACTGCGCAGGATACCCGAATCAGTTTTAAAATCAGATTATCGAAATAATCCGGATAGGTAATTAAAGATTCTACTTATAGAATGCATGCCGGTTAAAAAAGATACAGAAAAAAGAAAAAATAAGTTTTATTGTATCTTTTCCAAAAAAATGCGTTCTACATAAGAAGACCTAATTTTATTTATGCCATTTTCCTTATTCCATAGCAAAAAACGAGACCTAAAATCTGAGCAGGAAATCATAAATATGGCTAAAAAGGACAGCCGTTGCTTTGCTCCTATCTATGAGAAGTATCACGACAGTATCTTCAGGTTTATCTATCAACGAATGAACAATGAAAATGATGCTTCCGATTTAACTTCAGTTGTTTTTTTAAAAGCATTGCTCAATTTAAAAAAGTACAATCACCGTGGTTTCCCATTTTCTTCATGGCTCTATAAAATAGCACTAAACGAAGTCAACCAATACTATCGGAAAACTAAAAAGCAACGGGTAATTAATATAGAGGATAAAGATATTGTCGATATCATTGAAGAAACGCACGAAAGTTACAACAAGGAAAAGGAAGAAAAATTACTAAAAGTGATGGCTATATTGCCCGAAGAAAAACTGCTTTTAATAGAAATGCGGTTTTTTGAGAAAAGGTCGTTCAAAGAGATTGCAGAAGTATTAAACATTACAGAAAATAACGCAAAAGTAAGGACATACAGAGTGTTGGAAGAAATGAAGAAAAATATGTCGTAACTTTATAAGAGAATTAAGCATGTCGGAAAAACAAAAAAATATAATCAAAATCAACAGAAAAAAACTTTCACCTATCGAAGTAAAAGAGAAACAGCAATTTGGGAACATCTTAAATCAGCACCACCAAATAACCAAAAAACCCATTTACAAACAAAAAAGATTTTACTTTATCCTGTTTATTATTCTGGTAATTGCCTACCTATTTTATTTAGAAGAAAAAGAAAGTAAAAACCCGGAGCATGCCAAAATAGAAAGTACAAAATAGTATTAACGCCACTTATTCGATTTTATAATTATAAAGTTTCTTTAAAAAGTTAAATTTGGCTGATGAAATTAATACCGGCACTCTTAATCAGTATTTTTTCTTTTGCTTTCGTAGGGCTTGCACAAGCACAGTTTACAGTAAATTTTCCGGACGAAATTACCTTAGAACAAATTAAAAAGGAAAAATTAACCGGTATAAACTATCAGGTGATAAAACGTAAAAACTGGCCAAGGAAATTTTA
>CAYRAD010000539.1:0-1629 GCA_964422135.1 uncultured Vicingus sp. | reverse complement strand
AGGGTCAACGCCATGATTTACAATAAAATCGAAGACCTTTTTAGCACGGTCGTAGGATAATATTAAGTTAGTGTTAGCATCTCCGATATTATCAGTATAACCTACAATTTTTATTTTAGTGTCTGGTTTATTTTTGATGAGGTCTAATAAAACTTCTTGTTCATTTTTACTCAATAGATTTAACAAGGAACTGTTAAAATTAAAATGGATGGTTTTAAACACGGTTGAACTATTATCTTCCATTTGTTTTTCCAGGTAGTTTCTAACTTTGTCAATAAGAGCAGCTCTGTCAGCACTATCAATAGATTCAATTTCCATTTGAGCAAACATGCTTTCGGCATTTTCAACAGTATCTTCGTTTTCTGTGGTTTCATCCAATAAGCTGTTATCATTAAGGTCTTCTTCAAATTCTGTCATGGCTTCAAGGTCAACTACTTCTACTTCACTTTCAACAACAACTTCAGTTTCAACAGTTTCAACTACTTCCACCTCCTTTTCAACTTCTTCTACAACTTCTAATACCTCAGAAACATTCATCTCTTCGGTAAGTTTAATAACGTCTGTTCCTGCTTCAAGATTTTCTACATCAAAACCACCACCTTCAATTTTATAAAGATCATAGCTTTTGTCTTTTTCAGCCCTGTTGTAATATCTTGTTCCGCCTTCGGTAATGTAATAATTAAATTCATCGCGTGTGCTGTTAATAGGATAACCTAAATTTTGTGGTTCCGACCAACTTCCATTATCATTCAGCTCAGCATAATAAACATCATATCCTCCTGAACCTTTTAATTCATTACAATTAGTGCTAAAAAACAATGTTTTTCCATTAGGATGAATAAAAGGAGAAACTTCATTGAAGGCTGAGTTAATTACATCACTAAGTCTCTCCGGGTTTCCCCATTTACCATTTTTTTTCTTTTTACATCTGTAAATGTCACTTTCTCCGTATCCGCCATCTCTGTTACTCGAAAAATAGAGAAATTGATTATCACCGGAAATGCTTAATCCCTTTTCATCAAACGGAGAGTTTATTCCTGAGCCAATTTGTTCGGGTTCAGACCATGCACCGTCCTTAAATTCGGATTGATAAAAATCACCATAACCATCTTTTTCTCTTCTCAGGTAAAGGATCAATCCATCTGATGATATAAATAAAGGTTCATCATTCCCATCGGTATTGTAATCAAATTGTATTGCAGGAGACCAATCTCCATTTTCTTTTTTTATAGAATAATAAATATCTTCGTAAGGCATTCCGGTTTGTTTGTCTATTAATTCGGCATTGGATTGGTCATCTTTAATTCTTCTGGAACTGAAAAAAAGTATAGAATTATCAATGGTCATAACAGGATGCATTTCGGCAGATACTGAATTTATTTGATTTCCTAAATTAGTAATGGTTACATTTCTTGGAGCTTTAATATTTGCTTTAGCATTGTAACACATAATAATTTGCGACTCGACATTTATTGGAGGGTTTCCATAATAATAATCGCTGTAAGCTTTAAACTTTATGAGAGCACTATCCGGTTCGTTTAAAGCAAAATAGGCTTTGCCTAAAAAATATAGTGCATCGTAAGGCGCTGCTTTTTGATCAACATCAGTAAAATCATATTTATCTACCAT
>CAYRAD010000538.1:0-1630 GCA_964422135.1 uncultured Vicingus sp. | reverse complement strand
ACCGTATAAAAATAATGCGTAAGTTTAATGGTTAATCAAGAGTCCGTGCACTTTTGTATGGGTTAATTACTATTGGTTTTAATTTGAAATTTTTATATTTGGAATTTCGAAAAATTTTAACTTAACCAATATGCGTAATCTTTATTTTATTATAGTCTGTTTCTCATCACTTTACAGCTTTCCACAAGGGCAGTCTGTTGCAGATGATTTCGAAGGAAATGGAACCATTACCACTTGGTACGGAGATGACTGCGGCATGGATAATTCATTTTTAAATCCTTTTAAAGAAGGCATAAACAATAGTAATACCGTGTTGAAATATTCTGATAATGGAGGTCAATATGCGAATGTTGGTTTTAATGTAAGTAATAATTTTGATTTATCAACCAATCGAACGTTTACTTTAAAAATTTATGTGCCATCAAATGGTCTAACTGGAAGTCAAACAAATCAAATTTCATTAAAACTTCAAGATGGTACATTAGGAACTCCTTGGTCGACACAAAGTGAAATAATCAAGCCTATTTTATTAAATCAATGGCAAATTATTTCTTTCGATTTCGGAAATGATACTTATATAAATTTAGATGGCAATTCACCTCCTCCGGTTAATAGAACAGATTTTAATAGAGTAGTCCTGCAAATAAATGGTGAAAACAATAATGATCATGTTTTAGCCTATTTGGACGATTTCCTTTACGACGGTACAATCCAAGGAAATACTGTTTTTGATAATTTAGTTTGGTCTGACGAGTTTGATGGCAGTGGTGCTATAAATGCCTCTAAATGGTTTCATCAAACACAACTTCCAACTGGTGGTAGCTGGTTTAATGGAGAAGTTCAACATTACACTAACCGTACGGATAATTCTAATATGAGCGGAGGGTTTTTAAATATCATTGCTAAAAAAGAAGTCTTTTTAGATCAAGGATATACAAAACAGTATACATCAGCTCGATTGAATTCTAAATTTGCATTCACTTATGGAAGAGTAGAAGTTCGAGCAAAACTACCTACAGGGGTTGGAACTTGGCCGGCTATTTGGATGTTGGGTAAAAATATTAATGAGAGTGGAGCTTATTGGGATAATCAAGGATTTGGAACTACAAATTGGCCATTTTGTGGTGAAATTGATATTATGGAGCATTGGGGTAGTAACCAAAATTATGTACAAAGCGCCATGCATACTCCCTCGAGTTATGGTAGTACGATTAATCTTGGAGGTCAAACTATTCCAACTGCCTCTAGTGCCTTTCACGTATATTCCTTGGATTGGTCTGCCGAAAAAATGGTTTTTAAAGTTGATGGTGTAGAACATTACACCTATAATCCAACCACAAAAAATTCAAATACATGGCCTTTTGACGCTGAACAATATATTTTGTTAAATATAGCTATACAGCCAAGTATTGATCAAGCTTTTACGCAAAGTACAATGGAAATAGATTATGTAAGAGTTTATCAAAGTTCTAGCTTATCAGTATCTGATTTGAAAAATAATGAGGTTGCCTTATTTTTTCCAAATCCTGTTCAAGATAAATTGACTATCCAACTTCCTACAAATTTAATTGGGGCAAAAGCAACAATTTATTCAGTTCTTGGGCAAAAACTCAATTCATTTGTTCTAACA
>CAYRAD010000537.1:0-1631 GCA_964422135.1 uncultured Vicingus sp. | reverse complement strand
TCATACTTGATATCCATGTACAGCATTGGATTAGTTAAGCCACTAAAATCAAATATCGGACTCTCCACATATACCGCATTGCCCGGAGCCCACGCACCCAAAGAAACGGTATTTTCATAGTGCCAACTCTTTCCTTCACCCTGTGATCCTCCCATTATTCCCAATGGCAAAGTGTCCCATACAAAGTAATAATCAGTACTTGGTGATGTACTATTCCAACCACCATTTAATAAATTAAACCCATGGTCCACATTAAAATCTTCTAAATAAGGAAAGGTACTTATCGTATTAAAAAGACCATTTACAAAAGCTGTATCATTATTATTATAAACATCCGTTGCGTAATTTGTATGTACCTCTATGTTGTAATAATAACCGGTTGTTAAATTAAGAGTGTTTGTAAAAGTGTAAATTAAGCTATCTCCAGGAAGAATAGGTCCAGAAACAGTTTCATTAATAGTTTGAGTAAGGTCTCCTGTAATATTTAAAACAATAGGTATGTTAATAAGAGTTGTTTCCCCTCCATAGTTCATCACTTTTACACTGATTGTTTGATTAGAAGTGTATTCATTTCCACAAGAAAATTCACCTGTTGGTGAAATAACTTCTTTAACACCAGCATCTGGATCAGTAAAAATCCATATATCATCTATGTACCAAAATTTTCCTGCTTGATTTCCATCTGTATAACGAAATCTTACTTGTACATTAGCTTGATTGGATGCAAAAGCAGAAATATCCATTATGGTGTCGTGAGGTGTAGCTAAACTTCCCTTTGTAATTTTATGGAAATCTTTTATTAGATTCCATGTTGCACCAGCATCGTTTGAGACCTCTACATATCCATGGGTAAATTCTACTCCATACCAATAATGACGCATTCTTAGTTTTACCGTTGTTAATCCAGTACAATTTACAGATTTGGTAATTAATGCAGATTCATTAGGTGCAACTGCTGCTCCCAGCAATTGATCATCAAAAACTGCATAACCGCCTCCTGAAAGGCTATTAAAAGTTGGTGCACTTCTAAACAGCCATGTATCCGTTCCCTGGATAGCTGTATTTGTCCAACCAGTAGGTAAAGTAGTTGAAGAAAAACTTTCTCTCAATAAAAAATCAGCAAATACTACTTGAGAAACAAGCATTAAGAATATTAATATTTTATTACCTATAAACCTCATTTATATATTTTTATATGTCCTTCTAAAGTTATTTAATAACAAGTTGTCATTTTTCTTACTTCATTTTGCTACACTTCATTATGTAAGAAAAAGAAACACCCAACAACGTGGAGAAACTATTTAATTAGTATTCTTTTAGTTATTTGAGTGTTAGCATTTGATATACGCACAAAATAAACGCCAGCAACAAAATCGCTCACATCTATCTTTTCGTTTATCATACCTTGTTTTTGCAAATCAATTTCTTTGATATTTTGACCAACCATATTAAAGATAGAAATGTTTACATTTCCTTTGTTAGTATTTTTAAAAGCTAATGTAAACTCGTTATTAGCCGGATTTGGATAAAGCAACACGTTATTGTTATTGAATTTTTCATTAATATCTGTAACAACAGATGAACAAGTTTGTGTTGTTAAAAAATTTGTAGATATAAGAACTTCATTAACA
>CAYRAD010000536.1:0-1633 GCA_964422135.1 uncultured Vicingus sp. | reverse complement strand
ACTGCCCTGAAATATTATAAACCTCAATTGTGGTAGTCCCCGAAAAATTCGTTTCCACATTAAAAATACCGACAGATGGATTGGGATAAATCCCCTATAAACTTCTTAATGAGAAGATTCCCCTGTATTTTTATTGAACATAAATATAGCTACGATTGAGCCAAGAATAACAGTAACCATACAAAATACTTGAATCAATTGGTTTTCTTTTGAAATATTCAAATAAGCCCACTGAAAAGGCACTAGAATTAAAAATGCTACTATTCCTAATGCGATTAATTTATTTTTCTTCATTATCTAAATTTTATTATAAAGTTCTAAAATAGTTATTTTTTATAAAGTACCTCTTTTTTCCTGCTCTCTTTCAATAGATTCAAAAAGTGCTTTGAAATTTCCTGCTCCAAAACCTCTTGCTCCCATTCGCTGAATAATCTCAAAAAACAAAGTAGGTCTGTCTTCTACTGGTTTGGTAAATATTTGTAATAAATAACCTTCTTCATCAGCATCAATCATAATTCCAAGTCCTTTAAGGGTTTCTATGTCTTCACGTAACTCATGATTATGCTGTTCCAGTCTTAATGGTACCGCTTTGTAATATTCTTCCGGTGGAGTTGATAAGAACTCTACCCCTCTTTCCCGTAATTGCTTTACTGTAGAAATAATGTCGTCAGTTGCAACAGCCATATGTTGGGCACCAGGTCCTTCATAAAAATTAATGTATTCTTCAATTTGCGATTTTTTAGCTGCCTTTGCCGGTTCATTAATAGGAAATTTAATTCGTCCATTTCCATTACTCATTACTTTACTCATTAAGGCAGAGTACTCTGTATGAATCTGTTTGTCATCAAAAGATAAAAAATTGACAAATCCCATAACGTCTTCATACCATTTTACCCACTGATTCATTTCGCCCCAATCAACATTACCAACCATGTGATCAATAAATTTTAATCCAACACTTGTGGGGTTATAATCAGATTTCCATTCCTGGTATCCGGGCAAAAAAGTTCCGTTATAATTCTTACGTTCAACAAAAATATGAACGGTATCACCATAAGTATGGATTCCGGAACGAACAACTTCTCCGTGCTCATCTTTTTCGGTAGTCGGTTCCATAAAAGATTTGGCACCTCTTTTGGTCGTTTCCTCCCACGATTTTGTAGCATCTTCAACCCATAAAGCAATTACTTTTACGCCATCACCATGTTTTGTAAGGTGTTGGTTTATTGGTGATTTTGAATTTAACGGAGTGGTGAGTACTAGCCTTATTTTATCTTGTTTCACCACATAAGACGCATATTCTTTACAACCTGTTTCTAAACCTTTATAGGCAAATGATTGAAATCCAAATGCTGATTTATAGAAATAAGCGGCTTGTTTGGCATTTCCGACATATAATTCGACATAGTCTGTTCCTAACAAGGGAAGAAAATCCTGAGCCCCTTCAAAAATTTTTTCCAATCCGTATTCTACATTTTTTATCGTACTCATATTTTTTTATTTGAGAAAGAAGAACAAATAGGCTATAAAAATATTACAATGTATTTTGAAATATCATGGTCTTCTTTTGAAATGCTTTCAATTTATCTTCAATCTTTGTTAATGTTTCATTATTTATATATTCTCTATTTTC
>CAYRAD010000535.1:0-1637 GCA_964422135.1 uncultured Vicingus sp. | reverse complement strand
GAAGAAGGTAAAGTCGTTAGACTTGGTGATATAATCGCATACCACAATGAAACAACAGTAGATTGGATTGGTGGATTTGCACAATTTAACTATAATACCGACAAAATGAATCTATATGGTATGGGTGGACTATCAAGTATAGAATACTCTTATCAAGATTGGTTCACGGTAGAACAAGAGTTAGTAAAAGCAGACCCGATTCAAACTTACCAATTAAAAGGTGGTGTAATGTATGATGTTAATTCAGATATGAATGTATTTTTCAATACTGGATTAGTAGAAAAAGCACCTATCT
Organism: uncultured Vicingus sp.; assembly: GCA_964422135.1. Taxonomy (GTDB): domain Bacteria; phylum Bacteroidota; class Bacteroidia; order Flavobacteriales_E; family Vicingaceae. Next base: position 1,342 of record CAYRAD010000535.1, on the reverse strand, counting down.
TGGATAATGTAATTGATTATTCTGGTAATGTAGCATCAGACCCAGATAATGAGAAATTCTTACACAATGAGTTTGGTGTAAATTACAGATTTGGTAAACTTGGTATTAACGCAAGTGCTTATATGACAGATTGGCAAGACAGAAACTTAACTAAATCAGTTTCTACTGGTCAAGGTTCATCAGGAGATACAGATATTATTTTCCTAAGAGGAGTAAATCAAAAACACTCAGGTGTTGAGATTGAAACAAACTATATGGTTAATGATATGTTAGACTTGATGTTCGTCGCATCATTTGGTAATTGGAAATTTGACGGAGACGCTGAGGGAACTTATCAAGAAAATGAGTATAATTCAGAAGGTCAAGTAATCGGATTTGAAACTACTGAATATGCATACGCACTCGACGGATTGTATGTAGGTGATATGCCACAAACTGCATATGTATTGGGAGTAACTTTAAAGCCAGTCAAGGGTTTAATGGTTCAAGCAATACACAAAACATACGATAAGAACTATTCAGACTGGTCACCAGGCGCTCGTGAATATGACGGAACGAATGATGACGCAGACAGAAGTCAAGTATGGGAAGCTCCTGGCTACTCAAAACTTGATTTACATATGTCTTACAAACTACCACAAGTTAAAGGACTTGATATGACTTTAAACGGACATATCTTTAATGTTCTTGACGAGGTATTTGTTCAAGACGCAGTTGATAATAGTAGATACAATAGCTATGGTTCTAAGGAACACTTAGCACATAACGCAGAGGTATTCTTAGGAACACCACGATATGCAAACATTGGATTAACTATTAACTTCTAATTCTATGGGGGCGATTAAGTTCGCCCCCACAAAAAATACTTGACATTTACAAAATTTATTATTATATTTATTAACAGAATCTTACAACCAAAAGGAGTTATACTTGTATCAGAATATCTGGTTTGATGTTAGAAAAAACAAAATGCATTTATGGGACGATACCAAAGGGTATCTACAAATACCTTATAAGAAATATGCATATGTAAAAAACAGAAACGGACAACACATTTCTCTTTATGGTGATAGATTAAAAAGAGTTACGGGTTTTGATAAAGATGACCCAACACTTCACGAAAGTGATATCCCACCAATGACCAGATTCTTGGTTGACCAATACACAGATTCAGATGAATCATCAACAGGACATAGAGTTATGTTTTTTGATATTGAGGTAGAGGTAACTGAGGGATTCCCTGATGTTCAGAAAGCATATAATCCAATCACATCAATTGCGTTGTATGATTGTATCACAGAAAAGTATTTCACTTATTGTTTCGACCCACACAAAAGAATTG
>CAYRAD010000534.1:0-1642 GCA_964422135.1 uncultured Vicingus sp. | reverse complement strand
TAATTTTGCCAAACAAAATAGTTCTCCAAAAGCTAGAATGAAGGTTTAATAAAAATGATTCTTATTTGATTAGATTAACATTCCCTTAATAATTATGAGTTCTGTTGTTGGTGTCTTTTACCTTTATCTTATATACATAAACTCCATTAGGTAAAAATTTACCTTTATAAGTACCCTTCCATCCATTTTTATAATTATTGGTAGAAAATAATAATTCTCCCCATCTGTCAAATATTGAAAGAGAATACTCATCAATCAAATCTGTTTTAATAATCGGTAAAAAAGTTTCATTTATACCGTCTAAATTTGGAGTAAATGAGTTGGGTATAAATACATTTATCTCTTCTTTAATAATAACAGTTTTACACTCATCATCAGCACAACCATTTACATTAGTTACAGAAAGGCAGACATTGTATTCATTGGCCATTTCTTGAAATTGATAAACAAAATTTTGAGAAGAAGAAGAATCTAATCCATCAATTTGCCACATATAGTTTGTAGCACCTTGAGATTCGTTAGTAAATGTAATCTCAGTAAATGGGACATAAGTTGGTTGTGGAGTTATTGTAAAAGCAGCTACCACCTCAGGTAGTCCATTAATTTGAGTTAATCCATTAGCTAAACATCCTGAAGAATCAGCTACAACAATGGTATAATCTCCAACACATAAATCTGTACATATTCCCGAATTCTGAAAAGAGCTACCATCATTAATACTGTACAATAAGCCACCTGCTGCAACAATATTAATTTCTCCATCACAATCATTGTAACAGGTTTCATCAACTGTATTAATTTGATTGATTACAAATTCTGGTGGGGACTGAATGGTAAAATTAATGGTATCAATACAATTAGGGCCATATAACGTATTTCTAGAATAAACAACTGTATCTCCTGCACATAAGTTTAAAAATGTACTATCAGTCTGCCATGCTGTACCATTCAATGAATAATCTATTGCATAATTTAATGAATCATAAACCACTACTTCTCCATCACAATCTCCAAAACAAGTAACTCCTACAGTAGAGGTGTATCCATTTAACGGACAAGCACATTGAATATCACCTGGGGGCAAAACTGTTACTTCAATAGTAGAAGAATCAGGACAGGTAGGATTGTTAATTAAATAGGTATAATTATAAGTTCCTGGTGGTGTTGTTTGAGGGGTGAAAGTATTGCTAATTAAAGTACCATTTTCATACCAAAAACCAACAGTGTCTGGATTTCCACCTAGATATTGAATGAGATTAAAAGGAGCATGCCCTGGGCAAACAGTGAAAACACTATCAATACCTGCAAAAGCAATAGGATTAATAAAAACCGTTACCGAATCAAAAGTGGAACATGCTTGATGACCAGTTTCCCATATTTCTACAGCATAGGTCATGTCTGAATTAACTGTTGCAATAGGATTTTTAATATTAGGATCACTTAGACCTGTTGTTGGTGTCCAGCTATAATTGTATTGAACTTGAGGACTAACTCCAACAGTGTTAAATACATTATTTCCAATTATTGGGTTTGACCCAGTATAATTTACTCCATCTGAAAAAAGAACATTGCCTCCACAATCTAAAATTTGATAAGAAACTTCAGAGTCCCATGATCCACTAGTTGTATTTATTACAATATT
>CAYRAD010000533.1:0-1642 GCA_964422135.1 uncultured Vicingus sp. | reverse complement strand
TTGTTTTTTCCATAATATTTATTGGCGACTTTTATCACATCTTCTTTTGTTATTTTGCTAAGTAATTCAGGATATTGCAGATAATCATCCCACTTTTGGCCAATTAAAAAAGCATCCGTTATGAAATAGCTTCGCCAGCGCATATTTTCAAGCTTTTCATTAAATGATTTTAATAGATTAAGTTTTGTGCTTTCAAATAAATCGTCATCAAAATTACCTGACTTGAGTTTTTCAATTTGCTCATCAACGAGCTTTTCAGCATTATTCAACGACTGCCCAACTACTTTAGGAACAAAAATCACCATGGTTCCACCCATATCTACCTGGTTGTTATTTTGCATCATAGCCATCATTAGTTTATTGTCTAATCTTAGTTGGTCGAGCAAACCAGAAGAACCATTTGACAAAATGTTGTTTGCAACCTCAAGGATCAATTCATCCGGGTCTCCCATCTTTACTGTTCTATAACCCATTATTCCGACTTTAATGGGCGTCATTCGCTTCGAAATAAATTCACGCCCATTAAACTGGGATTCTTCATATTTTTTCATCGGTGGAATTTCACCGGTGCGTAGTTGTCCAAATGTTTCTTCCAGTAAAGGTTTTACTTCTTCCGGGTCAAAATCACCGGTTAAAATAAGTGCCATGTTGTTGGCTACATAATAAGTTTCATAAAAAGCTTTCATTTTAGAAAGCGATGGGGTTTTTAAATGCTCAATTGAGCCTAATACGGTATGTTGGCCGTAAGGATGTTGTTTGTAAAACTATTTTTGATATGTTTCAATCATTCTTTCAAAAGGGCTATCCATAGACATATTTTTTTCCTCGTAAACTGTTTCCAATTCCGATTGAAAAAGCCTGAAAACAGGGTTTGTAAACCTGTCGTAATATACTTTTAACCATTTTTCAATTTGATTTGGTGGAAACTGATTATGGTAAACAATGCATTCCATATTGGTGTACGCATTGATTGCAGTTCCACCCATTTGTACCATCATTTTGTCAAATTCGTTTGGAATAGCATATTTGGCAGCTTCAATGTTAAGCCGGTTAATTTTTAACTGGATTTGAGACTTTTGTTCTTCGTTGGATGCCACAGCAAGTTCATCATAAGCAACTTCAATGCTGTCCAAAAAAACTTTTTCTGCATTATAATCTACTGTACCAAAATGTTGGGTTCCTTTAAACATAATATGCTCAAAATAGTGGGCAATACCAGTTGCATTTTCAGGATCGCGTTTGCTTCCACCCCGAATTACAACCGAGCCCATCATGTTGGGTTGTGTATGGTCGGGATTTAAAAAAACAGTGAATCCGTTACTCAGGGTGTATTCATCAGCTTTAAGTGCTGGTGCTACCTGAGCGTTCAAATTTAATATAAGCGTAAATGCTAATAAACTAATAACGAGTTTTTTCATTTTAAATAAATTTTGTTGATTTTATAGTTTCCTTGTTATTTGCAATATAATTCTTTATTTTTTCAAATGACTTCTAAATACTTTATTTATGTTGTATAATATGTTTTAGTTAGATGCATTTTTTAATGATAGAAATTTTAACTTGTTATAATTTAAAAGCATATATGTGAAATAATTTCCTGTGCTAGCTTCATGCTTCTTTATAGATTCTTTCTTAAGTATAA
>CAYRAD010000532.1:0-1652 GCA_964422135.1 uncultured Vicingus sp. | reverse complement strand
AATTTTGAGAAAAATGAAGTGATATAAGCCCTTTTTAGGGCTTTTGTTTTTTTGGGTCAGTATGGAGTTGCTATATTTGTCTGGACATTAAGTTAAGCGTAGTTTAAGCGAAGCGGTACTACGCTTTAGTATTTTTTAGCATTTTGTAAATGCGGTAAAAAAGATAAAAGCCTTAACGAGAGTTCGATGTAAGAAATCATTGTCCATTCGATTGGTTTTTAGAAGAAAAATTGTATCGAGAATCAATGATTTCGTCAGTAAAAAGTTGTTCTCGATACATCACGTTTATGCTTAACAGTCGAACGGACACTTTTTACTTTTAAAATTCTTATTTCAACCTCAGGTTATTTTAAATCCAACTTCCTGTATTCGAATAACAATTGTTCTATCCTATCTTTTTCTTTTTGATTCAATAGCAATAAAAGCTCATTGGCAACATCAAAAACTGGCACATCAGGATAAAAGTTATCTCTAGAAAAGTGCATGTACTTTAACACTTTAAAAGCATTGAACCAGTTAAAGAACAATTTAGCAAAATGATTTACTGAAGTACTGTTGGCTTTGATTTTGAACAGGTTCTCATCAAAATTAATGGTATTGAAATAAGATTGAACTGAAACAGGAATACTAATTTCATTATCATACAACATAGGTAGCTGATTGCAAAACAGTTTTAAGTCCATATATGACTTTAGGTTGTAACTTAACATTTCCTGTTTATCATCAAAAAGCCAATCCTTTATGGCTCTTCCTGTTCCAAAAGGCACCCTATCTGATACTCTTGGAGAAGGAATAACTTTAGTAGATTTAATCTCGGTAAAACCGCCCAGAGGAATCAGTTTTTGTAAAAAATAGAAATCTTCTCCTGCCTTACGTTTGTTCATCCCATTTTGTTTCTGGTAAACAGCATTACGTACAGCCATGCTGGAACCAATAGTATGAAAAGCAAAAGGAAGCCCCGCATATTTTAATCCATTTTTATATACCCTTAAATGCAACTCATATTGCACAATACCTTTATATAATTCTTCAGAAAACTCATTCCCCGAAATTGGATGTTCATAATGAATAGAACAAGCAGGTGATTTAGGGTGTTTTTTGAAATGTTTTTCTACTTCCACCAGGTAATTAGTATCACATTTAGCATCAGCATCAAAACACAGAATTATACCATCAGGTCTTTTTATAACTTCAAATCTACGAACAGCCTCATCCATTCCTATTTTACGAGCCAAGCCAACTCCAGCATCCTTTTTTGGAAGAGTATTCTCCTCCAAGAAATAAAATTTCAGTTGTTTTTGTTGATTTTCTCTGCTCCATTTTAAAGCCTGAGTTAATGTTTTATTATTTTGTTGTAAAATTTCATCGGCAGCGGTTTCAGAAGCATTAATAACTGTAATAACTTCAACATCACAATCGGGCAAATCACAATTTAAAATGGCTTGCAATGAAACCATCAAATCAGGTTCATTACAACAGGGAATCACAATTACTATCCCAATTTTAGGTGAAGGTGAAGTAAAAATGAGTTGTTCCCGAACAGCAAATCTGTTTAAATAATAATTCACACGTTAAAATTAAGCTAAACTTATAGATAGTAATTATTGATAATTTTTAAGCCAGGTTAAGGCTTCTTCCTTTGATTTAAAAAA
>CAYRAD010000531.1:0-1659 GCA_964422135.1 uncultured Vicingus sp. | reverse complement strand
TTTTACTGTTAAATACAATTTTGTTTTTGTCTTTTTTAACCAAAAAATCACCACTGGTATAATAGTGTGAAATATCTTTTTCCAATAAATCATGTCTTTCAATATCGGTAAAAATAGTTCTTTCTTTATCAGATTTTAAACCAGACAAATCAAAAACATTTAATGATGAAAAGTTAATCTCAGTAGTTACAGAAGCACTTAAATTATTATCTTTTTCATTTGCCTTCTTATGAGCCAAAATATTGGTTTTGACTTTATTTACAGCTTCTTTAATATTATCATTGTTGGATAATTTTTTATTTGTTTGTTTATCAGCTGTTGTTCCATTATTTTCACCTGAGTTATTTACAATAACATCAGATGGCGTTGTGGAAGCATTTTTAATATTATTTTGCTTGTGTTGTGTGGAATTTTTAGTGATTCCTTTATCATTTTCATCAGTTGTATTTACAAGAGAAGCTGTGGTTGTAGAAGCATTATCGCCAAAATCTTTATAATTTTCGTAAGCTAAATAACTTCCGAATAATAATAAAAAAACAGCCATTCCTTTAAAAGCTAAATTTCTCCACCAGATAAACTGATCATAACGATTTAAAGTAATTATTAATTTATCCCAAACCGAAGAGGTATCTAATTTTATGGATAGTTTTTCCCAAACCGAATAATCAGGTTTTTCCTCAAATTTGGCTATTTCTTTTTTATACCATTCACTAATGTTCTCATCAGTAAGCGGTGTGTCTGCATCCAGATCTTCAGAAAGAGATTGCCAAACATCCTTGTCAGGCTCAACACTATAATTGTTCAGTTCGTCTCTGTACCAGTCTTCTATGTTATTAAAATCCTTCACCTTACCTGATATAATATTTGTTAACCAAACCTCTTAAAACACTTTTAGCCTTTGATAATTGTGATTTTGATGTGCCTACACTAATGTGAAGCATATCAGCAATTTCCTGATGTTTAAACCCTTCAACCGTATATAAATTAAAAACAGTTTTTGCTCCATTAGGAAGCATGTTAATTATTTGGGATAAATCAGCTGTTTTGGAAAGCTCATTGGTTTCATCAAAACTACCTGCTAAATAAGCCGATTCCTGAAAATCAACATTTGAAATCCGATTGGTTTTTCTAAAATGGTCAATGGCTGTATTAACAATTATTCTCCTAATCCATGCATGAATACTCCAACTGTTGTTATATTTGTCGAATTTCTTAAATACTTTAAAAAACCCATCGTGTAAAATATCCTGGGCTAAATCTCTGTCTCTGGTATAAGTTAAACAAACACCAAACATCTTGGCAGCAAACATATTGTACAATGCTTCCTGATGTTTTCTGCTACCTTGATAACAGCCCTCTATTATTTCTTCTAAATCCAATTGCAATTTGGTCTAAACAGTTGAAAGTAATACGTATAAAGATACAAAAAGGTTTGATTTGACATGTGATTTTTTTCTTTCGAAAAATTTGCTTCAAATTATGTTGAAATTTTGTGTATAAAATCAAATTAAAAAACATATCATTTTATTGTTCTTCCTAACTTTGCAACTTCTTTATAAAAACTTAAAATGATAGTATTCTTTAAGGCCAATTCTAATAAAATTATAGCCGTTCAATTTAATGGTAAAATGGACGAGAAAGATGTTCCGAAATTAAACT
>CAYRAD010000530.1:0-1665 GCA_964422135.1 uncultured Vicingus sp. | reverse complement strand
TCAGCAAGAAATAGAATACGTTTTGCAGTATTGCTTTTCCACAAACGAAAAATGATTTGAAAAGCCGCGTAGGTTTTTCCTGTCCCGGTTGCCATAACAATTAGAATTCTGTTTTGTCCCCGCGCAATGGCTTCAACTGTTCTGTTAACTGCTATTTGCTGATAATAACGTGGTTTTCTTCCCGAACCGTCAAAGAAATAATCATGGGATGAAATGCGCTCTTGTTCAGTTGTTTCGATGCCTTTGTACTTTTTATAGCGCTGCCATAATTCCGCAGGACTCGGGAAATTTTCTAAATTTATGTTTCGCTCGATTTGTCCAGAGAAATTTGAACGGTCGTGTTCAAGAAATCCATCGCCGTTTGAACTGTAAGCAACAGGAATATCAAGGATTTCAGCATAATCCAAACCTTGCTGCATACCAGCGCCAACTGGGTGATTATTATCTTTGGCTTCAATTACAGCGACAGGAATGTTTGGTTTGTAATAAAGAATAATATCTGCTTTTTTGGCTTTCCCGCGTTTTGTCTTATTTCCTTTTACGTAAACACGCCCAGCGGTAAAGTAGACTTCTTCGCGTATTTGTTTTTGAATATCCCAGCCTGCTTTTTCAAGGTTTGGAATAATAAACTTGGTAACAATATCGCGTTCGGTTAAATCCTTTTTTGATGTCATTCCAAATCCCAAAATTATTTAATTACCCGCCATGGACGGCGGGTTAAAAAAGGTAGGTAATTTTCTAAACTTAGACAAAATATTACTCAAATATTATTTAGGCATTTAACGGATAAAATAACCTGCGTGAAAATTATCACCACAAGTCATTTCATTTACCAAATTTACTTTCATAAAATTACTAAACATAATTTACGCTACTCACTTTTCACGTCAGGTTGATTGGGGGGTTAGATGCACATATCTTCTCATATGAAACAGATATGACTTTTATAATTCAAAATACTATCCCTATTTTTACCGAAAACCATAATCTGTTATATCCTCTACATTCCCATCTTGTGAATAGATTGTCCATTTCCCAACTTTATTGTCTTCCTTGTACATTCCCTTCTCCTTTATTTCACCATTAATATACCATTCCGTCCAAATCCCTTCTCTTTTGTCGTTATCATAGGTTAACTCATATTTTTTGGAACCGTTATCGAACCACTTCATCCAAATACCGACCTTTTTATCATTATTGTAGTGCTCTGATGCTATCTTATTTCCATCTTTGTTCCTATAAATCCATACGCCTTCTTTTTTGCCATTTTTATACTTTTTTTCACTGGTTTTATTCCCGATTTTATTAAAACTATTCCAATTTCCATCTCTTTGACCATCTTTATAATTACCCTCCTCAATTTTTTTACCTTTCCCTTTATAATACCACCTTACCCATAATCCATCCTTATGGTCATTCTTAAACTTACCCTCTTGTTCTTTCTCCCCATCCCCATACCATTTAATCCATTTCCCATTTTTCTTATCATTTTTATAGGTTACTTCTTTTGTTTTTTTTCTGTTATTATCCCAATACGTCCATATATCATCTTTCATATTATTATCATAATTATCCTCTTTTGTTTTAATACCGTTCTTATCCCACAAAACCCATGTGCCATCTTTTGTACCAAGAGTATGAGCTCCCTTTTCCTTCTACTTAAAG
>CAYRAD010000529.1:0-1682 GCA_964422135.1 uncultured Vicingus sp. | reverse complement strand
GCCATTTGCATTCCTTTGGCTTGTGTTTCTTGACTTAACTCAACAAATTCAGAGAAGGATGTTGGAGTATCATAATACTGTTCAATATGTTTGGTAATTAACCCATTTCCAATATAGCTTTTTTGTCTGTTTTTCATGGTTGCGGATGCTAAATTTAAACTGGAATCTGAAGCAAAAGTTTTGATGGTTTCCATGCATGGGAAAGATTGAAAGCCATATTCCACCATAAATCGCCCTACATTTTTCTCAAAATTTTCGAAAGGTTCTCGCCCGTGCCATACTCCCCAATAATGCATGGAACCGTGATTGAAATTTTCTGCTGTTCCCCAATTGCTTAAAGGTGAAGTAGGAGTGTAAGCTCTGGTTTTATCCAATTCATTTACAATTTCTGGAATAATGTTGTGAAAGAGTTGAACATAATCATCCCAAATGTTTAGACTATCCAATTCAGAATAATTGTATTGCTTTTGCCATCCCCAATTTTTCCAAGCCACCTCAATTTCGTTATTGCCACACCAAAGGGCAATGCAAGGATGGTTTCGCAAGCGGATAATATTTTCTTTAATTTCTTGCTTTACATTTTCCACAAAAGCAGTATCACTTGGGTAAAGACTTCCGGCAAACATAAAATCTTGCCAAACTAAGATGCCGTTTTCATCACATAAATCGTAAAAGATGTCGTTTTCATAAATTCCACCACCCCAAACCCTGAGCATGTTCATGTTAGCAGCTTTTACATCTCCAATTAATCGGGTGTACTTTTCTTGGGTAACGCGTGGCAAAAAAACATCTTGTGGAACGTAGTTGGCACCTTTCATAAAAACGGGTTTCCCGTTGAGCTTAAAATAAAAAGAAGTGCCAATACTATCGGGCTCGTTTACCAATTCAATGGTTCTAATGCCGTAGCGTATTTCTTTTTGATCAAGCAATTCTTTTCCATTAAAAAGTTTAACATGTAGGTCATTTAAATGAGGAGTTCCCATTCCGTTGCACCACCACAATTTTGGGTTTTTAACTGTAAATTCAGTTTTTATGATATTGAGCCCTTTTTTGATGTTTTTTTGATGTTTTTCTCCATTTATCTCCAAAAAACACGCTTTTTCTTCCATATTTGATGATTCTATAGCAATTTGAGTAGCTATAATTGCTTCATTTTTGGAGATACTTTTCGTTACACAATAAACATCTGTTATTCGAGCATCATTCCACGAGTTTATTTTAACAGGACGCCAAATGCCACATGTAACAAAACGAGGTGCAAAATCCCATCCAAACTGATATGCTGCTTTTCGGGTAAATGAACCTACTCTTGGTTCGGTGGTTTCACTACCAGATGGTAAGGAAAAAGGATAGTTCTCGTACTTCTTTTGGTTGTATGTTAAAGGAGAGGTAAAGGCAATTTCCAATTTATTTTCACCTACTTTTAATAAGGATTTTATTTCAGCTTTCCATTGTCTGAACATGTTGGTAGCTGTGATAATCTCTTGTCCGTTCAATTTTACTTTTGCATAAGTGTCTAAACCATCAAACTGAATTTCGAGGTGTTTGTTTTGCAATTGCTCTTCTGTAATGGTAAACATTGTTCTATAGTTCCAATCTTCCTTTTCTATCCATTGGAGCTGCTGTTCGTTGTTTTCCCAAAATGGATCAGGAATTAAGTTGTTAGCCAATAAATCGGTATG
>CAYRAD010000528.1:0-1691 GCA_964422135.1 uncultured Vicingus sp. | reverse complement strand
GTTAATGTAGCACTAAGATCACCCACCCAAGTAATAGGTATTACAAGATTGGAAACGTTAACATCATTTATGGTTCCAGTAAGTGCAACGTTTATTATTGAAGTGAAACTAGCAACATTTGACACTTGTCCAACATCAACACTGCTTAATGTACTACAACTACTAGTAGTAAATGAGTATGTTGTTGAAAAATTTCCACTTCCACATTGATTACTTGGTTTTACTCTCCAATAATACATATTGGAAGATGCTAGGGTACTTGAGGTATAACTATTAGTAGTTAATCCAGTAGCAAAATCAACTATATTAGTAAATGCAGCATCAGTTGCAATATCAATATCATAGGTTGAAGCATTAGGATCTGCTACCCAATTAAAAATGTATGGTCCCATAACACTTGTCGCCCCATTTGCTGGAGAAGTTAAAGCCATAGCATTAAATGTTGCAGCATATACGTTTAAGGTAACGTTAGAATTTTTTACAACTAAAGGTGACGGAGCCGTTCCTGTAACAGTTACAGAATAATTAGCAACCATGGCTGGAGTAATTCCAGAAATTGTCATAACTACAGGAGTACCATCATTTTGTGCTGTAGTAGGGTTAAAAGTTACAGTTGTTCCAGCAGGGTTTCCTGTTGCAGAAAAAGTTGTCACTTGGTTAAACCCTAAAAAAGTATTGTAGGTAAAATTATAAGTTGCAGTTCCAGGAGCACAAACATCTGATGCTGTGGCTCCAGCAGCAAAATTCATAACAAATTCCGAAGCTGTAATTGAAAAATTAGTTGTATTTAATGCGAAGAAAATATTTCCAGAACCTCTTACCATCACCCTCGCTGTTGTTGTTGCAGCTCCACTTGGAACGGTTATGGTTGCAGAACCATTATTTGGAACTCCTGTAGCTAAAGTAAACGGATAAGTGTATCCTCCATCTACAGATAAAAATATATCAACATTTGCTGCACTAACAGGAGCTGCAGTAGTATTTGCAACATTCCAAGTTATCGTTTCAGTTGTTCCTTCATTCCATGTTACAGCAGAAGTTTGAGAAGTAACAGCAAAAGGACCAGAATTTCCATCAACAGTAACCTTCATTAAATCATCAGCTGTTTGTCCTCCTTGAATATCATTGTCTCTAACCATAAAAGAAAAATTCAATACCCTTCCAACAGATGGGGTAACTTCCCATGTTGGAGTTAAATTCCCAGCAATTACATCTTGTAATCTTGGCATGTATCTGTTTGGAGATGTTATTGGCATTTTGGCTCTGTACATTGGTCCAACAGCATATGTTGATTGTGGTGCAGCACTTCCTGGAGACTGAGCAGGATCATTTTGAGACCATTCATAAGTCAAAGAACTCATTCCATCAGCGTCTGTTGCAGAACCTTCTAAAACAAAAGCAGTACTTTTTGGTATTGTATAATCTGCCCCTGCGTTTGCTGTAGGAGGGTTATTAGTTATGTTTACTACTGCACCACAAGTACTATTACCTCCTGGTTGAATATTTGCTGAAATATCTTTAGTAACTAAAAGTAAATCTATTAATCTAAGCATGAAAGATAGAAAATGTAGAAAACTTCGTGGTGGTCGTTTAATAGAAGTTACACCAGCTAAAGTACCAAGAATCATAGGTAAAAACGGAAGTATGGTTGAAATGGTCAAAGACTTATCAGGAACACAAATAGTTGGTGG
>CAYRAD010000527.1:0-1696 GCA_964422135.1 uncultured Vicingus sp. | reverse complement strand
CAAAAGTTGAGGTGGGCTACAACCTTTGAATATGCTACTGCCCCGGCAATGTTTTTACCGCCTGTTCTGTGGCGTAGTTTGTCCTGTGCAGTTCAGGAATACAGGATGAGATATAGTCCTTTGGAATGGACAACAACGGTAATTAAGATGAGCGGTTTGGGGGTGAGATTCCCCTTTACCTACTCGTACTTTTTCTCTGTCATCTATTGTTTAATTAGTTTATCTATGAAAGTTGTTTTGTCCGTCTGAACAACTACAAAATAAAATCCATCAGCAAAATCACTAACTAAAAATTCAGGCGAAAAATATGCTTGGACAAACTCTCCTGTTAAAGTATATACTTTGATGTTTTGTATATTTCCTTTTGCAAGATGGATTTTTACAATTCCGTTTGCCGGATTGGGAAACATATAAATATTATTATCTTCATCTACTTCCACAATACCTACTAAGCTATCGGTACAGATTCCACGATATAATTCCAAAGTGGGTATTACATCATCTGTAAAATTAGGTTCGCGTTCCAACCAAAAAACATAGTCATCTTTTAGAGAATCAACAGAATACTGTAATATCTCCTCAGCAGTAACAGTATCACTGGTGTGAGGGTTGATATAGTTGTAATCATTCCATTGTGTAGCGTTGCCTAAAACTGCCAACCCGTCATATTCATATTGAAAGGTCATTACGGGAGTGAATGTTGGGTTAGGACTGGTTTGGATTTTGTTGTCAGGCCCTCCAAAGCCTGTGTTTACAAATGTTGTTGTATAATCGGCTATGATTCTGAGCTTATTAATTAAACTGTTCATTGGACCTGATCCGGGCAACCAGTTCAAATATTGAATAATAAAAACGGAATCTGGGAAAGCTGCTCTTAAATGGGCAATATTAGCCATAATTCCATTCATATATGCTTGTAGATTATAATCTCCTCCCGCAGGGTAAGTAGCAGTTTCCGGGAGGTTTATTCCTTCGAGTGCTGGATGATTACCAAAATGATTTCCCATTGCCTGAAATACCGTATCTAAGCGATTAGTAACTGCCGTTATCCACAATTTTGCAGTAGAGCTTGAATCAGGAGAATATGCAATACCCCCCTGATAAATAGAGTCGCTTAATAAATAATCTGGCACAATAGGAGGGTTACCCTTGAATGTCTTATACTGAAACTGAAAAACAATTCTTTTACCGTAAGATTGAGCGATGTTTAAAACAGAATCAACAACTGTGAAATTAAAGTTGTCTTTCTGAGTTTCAATACTTTTCCAATCCAGTAGCAATTGCATTCCTTCAAAATCGGGGTTATTAGCTATTTTAGTGATCTTGCTTATATTCATATTGGATACGAACATATAATGCTTTGGACATTTCGTTAATGGAGTTTGGGCGTACATTTGATTTAAGTTGCTTAAAACAACAATAAAAGCAATTAATATGGCACGTAATGATGTCATAAAATTTCCTTTAGTTAAGTATTATCGCCAACAGTGGCAATATGATAAGGTGGGCATTTAGGAACACCAATCTTCCAATTTACTACGATGGTTATTTAAAGTTAAATCATTCATATTTAGCACTATCTGCCCACTTTATTATATTGAGTGTTATGTCTTGCCGTATAGTCAACTATTCAGTATCATATTTAGGTGGAATAAGTTCAAATCCAAGCTGAGTCAACCATAGTAAATTATTACTG
>CAYRAD010000526.1:0-1709 GCA_964422135.1 uncultured Vicingus sp. | reverse complement strand
GCTAAACTTAATACAGAAGCATCAATAATTTCTCCTTTTAATAAGGGAGCACTATCTTTTAAGATGTTGGTAGAACCATCGTTTCCAACAAACTGAATTTTGTAATTAGTAGCATTTTCAACTGTAATGGATTTTTCAGTACCATAAAAATCACCCTCATTCATACTTGAAACATGAGTTTTAGAATCAGCATTCCAAGCTCCCATGCTATGTGGGTGTTTTTTTGCGAAATTTTTAACCGCTTTAGGAGCTCTTCTGTCAGAGTTCCCTTCACGTAAAACAGGATTAACAGCTGAACCTAAATTTTTTGCATATCTATTTTTAATTTCTTTTTCAGTATCATTTACCGGATTAGCAGGATAGCTAGGGATGTTGTATCCTTTAGCTTGTAATTCTGCAATGGCAGCAACTAATTGAGGAACAGAAGCAGAAATATTTGGTAATTTAATAATGTTTGCATTAGCTTGTTTTACTAATTGACCCAATTCAGCAAGTGCATCTTCCACTTTTTGGTCATCAGTTAAGTTTTCTGGAAAATTTGCTAAAATTCTCCCGGCCAGTGAAATGTTTTTCGTTTCTACTTCAATGTTAGATGATGCCGTGAAAGCTTTAACAATTGATAATAATGAATGTGTGGCTAACATCGGAGCCTCATCTGTCATGGTATAGATAATTTTTGCCATTTTATGTTATTTTGCTGAATAAATGAATTGAAAAATTGAGTTGCGAAAGTAGTTATTTAAGTGCTTTTTTAAAAGAAAAATTAAATATAAAAAGAACGTCATTGCGAGGAACGAAGCAATCTTGTTATTTATCCAAGGAATTGAGTTGAGATTGCTTCGTTCCTCGCAAAGACGGCAACAAAATAATTCTTAGTTATTTTTTGATAAATCAAATTAAAATGATTTATTTTGCAGTCCTCAAAATTTAAAGAGAAAAGAGATGTCAAGAGTTTGTCAAATAACAGGAAAGAAAGTGATTACAGGTAATAATGTTTCTCACTCTAAAAGAAGAACGAAAAGAAAGTTTTATCCAAACTTACAAACTAAGAAATTTTTTATCCCAGAAGAGGATAAATGGATTACTTTAAAAGTTTCTGCTGCTGCACTAAGAACCATTGATAAAAATGGAATTTCTGCTACAATAAAAGAAGCTAAAGCAAAAGGATTTCTATAAAATAATAACTATTTTATAATTGATATAAACGTTGCTATTCTGATAGCAACGTTTTTTTATGCCCATAAATAAGATGAGTAAAACTTTGTTAAGAAAAGTATTCTTTTGCCATGTAATAATTTTATTTAAAAAATTAAATTCGTAGTGAATTTTACTCAATATGAAAAATTGGTTATTACTTTTTCTTCTTTTTCCTTATTCTTTTTTAGCTCAAGAAGTTAAATTCGAATTACCCATTGATACTTCTTATAAAAACATAAGTCAGTACGATACAGATTTGATAAATGCTTCCTTTTTTGCAAAAAATAGGCAAAACTTAAGGGATTCGATGCCTAATAATTCTGTTGCCATATTGTTTTCAAATCCGATAAGAAATAGGTCAAGCGATGTAAATTACGAATATCACCAAGACCCAAACTTTTACTATTTAACTGGTTTAAGAGAACCCCATGCTGCAATAATTATTTACAAAGAAGAACAGGAATTTAAAGGCAACTTAAAAACTAATGAAATTCTATTTCTTCAGGAAAAAG
>CAYRAD010000525.1:0-1713 GCA_964422135.1 uncultured Vicingus sp. | reverse complement strand
TACAGGTATTGATACCCTATCAATCCCATCCGTAGGATTGCCACTTGGATCTTGGACAGCTAAACAAAACTGAATATCCATGTTCCCTCCAGCCGGAAGAAATGCTGCTGGTGGGTTATAATCAGCATTAGTTTTAGAATAATCTTCATTTAAACTAGTAATTTGAGATAGAACCTGAGCAGAACTAATATTTTGAGTTGAATTACCGTACAAAACATGAACAACAACAGGTATATTTCTAGAAGCATTTATATGATAGTTAGGATCTGAGGTCATTTCATTTATCTTTTGAGTTATCCATGTATCAAACTCTTCAGCTGTCTGATGGTTAGGATCTAACTCACTCTTTAATTTTTCAGACTCATAGGTTAAACACTTAATCTTTCCGTTAGGAGTCCGTTGTGCATTGTCAATAATTTCCTGAGATTTTTGCTTGTAAAGCAATACTCTGGATGAGTTTTGGTCTGAATTACCCGGCAATACGTGTTTTTTTTGAACTTTGTTCGATTGTATTTTTTTCGTTTGTAGGGTTTTCGATAGATTTGAGTTAATCACATTTTGTGCATTCAAAGAAAAAATTGAACTGATGATTAAAAAGATAGAGGTAATTTTTTTCATAATTATTTTTTTAAGTAAACAATAAATAACATTATATTTTGGTGTAGATAATTTTTATTATGCTATCAAATTTATAAGTATTTTTTAAAATTAACAATAACATGATGTTTAGTTATAAAATTTTGTACGAATAAATTAATTTATACGATGAAGCTATTTTTTTTACTGATTAAATTTTTTTTGTACAGTTAAAATCATCTAAATCAACTGTTAAGTTACATTTTTTAGGAAAAATCAATGAATTTTAGGGAATTAATTTATTCACAAATGTTGATAACTTTATTTATTGTATGTCGCTAAAAAGATAAGTATAGTCCAGATTATTATGCTGATAAGTTTTGGATACAATACCCTTTTTAGTAAACAATACTTGTGAATTAAATATGGGACCACCATAACAAAAAGTGTGGAATTCTCCGTTTTCACCACAAGGATCAACGTTTTTTGGTAAACTGCTAATGAAATATTCTGAGTAATCTATACCTATTAAGTTACCAGTAATTTTTGAAGTATCAATGCAGCAAATATGTGTTTTGAATTGTTGATGTAGAAACTCTTTCGCGAGTAAAGAAGTATTCTTTTTCCATAAAGGGAATAGAGCTTCCATACCAACTTCGGCCATTTTATCTTCTCGGTATTTTTTCAGGTCTTCCAGAAATATATCGCCAAAAGCTACTTTGTTGATACCTTTTTTCTTAAACGACAACAGTATTTCCTTCATCTTAACATTGTATTCTTCATGCGTTTTTTCCTCGATGTACATTTTGATTAAAGGAATTCCTATACTCTTTGCTTGTTTCTCTATTAGTTCTTCGGGAACACCATGCATGGAAACCCTTTTGTTGGGTTTAAAAACATTGGTGAGAAGATACTTTACTTTATACCTCTTATCTTGTAAGATTTGGTACAAAGCGTAAGCAGAATCTTTTCCTCCGCTCCACGACATCACAACATTTTCAGCTTCTTTCATTTATTGAATAAATAAAAACCCATTGGGGATAATTCCGGCATTAAATTGATGGATTAAATTTCCGGAAGAGCTATATCTAAATACAACTCCATTTTGCACATAATCGATTGCATCAGCAACATAGA
>CAYRAD010000524.1:0-1722 GCA_964422135.1 uncultured Vicingus sp. | reverse complement strand
TATACATAAAAAATACGATGTCCCTTTAAAGGTTATTAAAAAAGAAAATTCTAGTGTTGCTGATGGATTGAGTATTGGTGAAAAAATATTTATACCAGTAAAAAAAAACACAGTTTCAGAGAATAAAGCAGATGCAAATTTTATTACTCATGAAGTAACAAAATCACAAACACTTTATTCTATTTCCAAAATTTATCAAGTCTCTCAACAAGAAATTATTGCAGCAAATCCTGAAATAAATGATGGGTTAAAAGAAGGTCAGTTTATTAAAATACCTGTTTCTAGCATAAAAAATAATATAGCTGTAGAGGAAGATAATCATCCAAATTATAGTACTCATTTAGTAAAAAAAGGAGAAACACTCTATTCTTTAAGTAAAATTTACCATACGACAGTTGATTCAATAAAATTAATAAATGATGGTTTAAAACAAGGTTTAAAGCAAGGTGAAACCATTAAAATTCCAATTATCTTACCACGAACGATTCAAGATTCTAATTCAACTTTACTTGAAACTGATGAACTGATAGGAAGTATTCTTTCTGATACCAATGTGATGAAAAAGAGCGAATATGTTATTGGGCTATTACTCCCTTTTTATTTTGATGAAAATGATGAAATTACAGAACATAGAAATACCTTAGAAGAGAAAACAATTTATCCAAAATCTAAGTTTGCTATTGAGTTTTATCAAGGGTTTATTTTAGCATTAGATTCAATTTCAACAAATCAAAGTAAGTTTAAAGTACTTGTATATGATACAAAAGGAGATGACTCTACTCGAATTTATAACATTTTACACCAGCCTGAATTTAAAAATATAGACTTTATTGTAGGACCTCTTTATAAAAATAATTTTAAATATGTAGCCAATTTTGCTCAACAAAACCAAATTCCAATTGTTTCTCCAGTTAAACGGAATAATAAGATTCTTTTAGGGAATGAATACGTTTTTAAAGTTATACCATCTAAATCTACAACGATAAAACAAATCTGTGAAATGGTAGTAGATAGCTTTAAAACAGCTAATTTATTGGCAATTGAATACGAAAGAGCTAAAGAAAAATCATTAATAAAAACATATATCAATACCTTTAATAAGTTAATTACTAACTCAGAAGACACCACAATTTATTCTTCTATAAAAACTTTAAAAATTAATTCAAATTATAGTGATATTGTAAGTAATCTTAAAAGAGATCAAGATAATGTAATTTTTGTTCCTGTAATTCAACAAAAATTTGTTGCTAATTTATTTAATTATTTAGCTACTGTTTTAAACAAAAGAGATTATAAAGATTATCGCATAACTTTAATTGGACTAGAAGAATGGGTTAAATATGAAAATATTGACTTGGATTACTTCCAACAATTAAACGTTCATTACTGCTCTTCCTTATATGTTGATGAGAATGATTCTTTAACTTCTAGCTTTATAAAAAACTACATCGACAAAACAGAACTCTATCCTTCAATAAATACAATCTTAGGTTTTGATTTAGGATATTATTTTGGAGGAAATTTTATTAAAAATGGCACCTTATTTTCTCAAAACTCATTAAGCTACTACAAAGGAATGTCAATACAACTTGACTTTTTCAAAACTGGAATTGAAAGTGGTTTTGAAAATACGAAATCTCATTTATTGAGATTTAACGATTTTACCATTAAAGAATTAGGTTATTAGTTTACGAATAATAACCGTTTGTTTGGGAATACACT
>CAYRAD010000523.1:0-1729 GCA_964422135.1 uncultured Vicingus sp. | reverse complement strand
GGTCTTTTTCAACTTTAAATTGCTGCCCTGCTATTTCAACTATTGCGTACATTATTATAATTTTTAATTTTTAAACGGCTGCAAATTTATTATTATTTTTTTTAATAAATAGCATTATTTGTAATTTATTAAAAAGTAAGGTTTAATCCAAAGCTTGGCATTAAGGGTAATTGATAAACTTTTTCTGCAGTAACCCTATCAATAAAAAATAAATTATTTCTATTATATGCGTTGGTTGCCCCTAAATTAGCTTCCAAAGTAGAATTCTTACCTAAAATAAATTTCCTTTTAATACTTATATCCAAACGATGATAATAAGGCAATCTTCCTTTATTTAATTCAGCAAACTGTATATTAATGTTTCCATTTGAAGAAGTATATGCTTGATCAATAGAATTAAATTGAATTCCTTCATAAAAACCTTGTGTTTGTGTAAATGGGAAGCCAGAAGCTAAGTTCCAACGTGCATTAATTTCCCAATTTAAATCTTTACCAAAGACATAGGTTGCTACTAAGTTCACATTGTGTCTCCTGTCGAAAATAGGAAAATATTCTTGAAGTCCATCCCAACGAGTAACTTTCCCAAGAGAGTATATTGCCCATACATTCAAATGTGTTGAAGAGTATTTTAAAGAAAAATCAACCCCATAGGCATCTCCAGTTTCAATAATAAATTCTTTTTTAAAAATATCAGGTTCATTAATAGCAGCATCAGAACTTTCATCAAATACTTGATTTCTATTGGTATTCGTTAATTGTGTAAATTGTTTGTAATAACCTTCAACATTTAAGTTTAAAGAACGGCTTAAATCATATTCAAAACCAAATATAGCGTGATTGGCTTTTTGTAATTTGTGTTTTACATTTCTGACCGTACCATCTGGTTCTGTAAATTGTTCTTGAAGATTATCTGGTCCAGATAAAAATCCATAAAATAAATTAACAATATCTCTGTCGGAGTTTGCACTAATTAAGTTTTGAGAATACATTCCCCCTGCTAATTTTAGTCTAAAATTTTTGGTTACGTTGTATTTTAATCCCAAACGAGGCTCTGGAGAGAAGGTAGCCAAAGAAGAGTAATAAATTATTCTAAAACTTGGTTCTGCAACTAATTTCCCTAAGTTTAATCTATACATCATGTATGCGTGTAACTCAGTTGTACTTTCCTTTTGTTTGATGTTGGTACCTACAGAATTTGAAAATTCGTAATTGGTTGACAGTGAATTAAACTCAAACCCATATTTAAATTGATTATTTCCTGAAAAGGTTGTAAAATCCATTCCTCCATTAAATCCATTAATTTCACTTAAACGTGGAAGAGCATCAGCTTCTAACAATTCTATTTTATAATTTGAAAGAGCTACAACTCCTTCTATTAAAGTTTTAGATGTGCTTGGAATTAATACAAAATTAGCTCCTCCTCCTTTTGAATCCCATTTTAAATCTGACACATCAGAATAATTTACATTATCTCTAAAATTAAAACCAAATAAACTTACCTTATTTCCATTATCTCCATTTAAAGAAATTTTACCGTATAAATCAGTAAATCCATAAGGAAGTCCAAGTGTATCTATACCCCTAGCATTCTCAGAGCTTAATCCAGCAAAATAAGGCTTGTAAATAGCTGATGATTGTTCTAAATAAGAATGTTTAGCTGAGAAAACAAAACTAGCTCCTCCATTACCTTCTTTTGCTCTTTTAATTGGTCCTTCTAACTATAATTTTG
>CAYRAD010000522.1:0-1770 GCA_964422135.1 uncultured Vicingus sp. | reverse complement strand
TATTTTTGAAGGAATTTTAAAATTAATAGATGATACTTATAAACCTTTAGCTCAACAATTATTTCAAACAGTATTTAAGCCTGATATTTTAATTAAATTGGCTGAAAATAATTTAAATAGAAGTATGATGCTTACGAAAATCCCCAAACGCGACTCGCGGCAATGTATCCATCTCCTGTTTTAGGAGATTTAAACAAAAATGGTTTGAATGATATCGTTTATACATGCCACAACGGAGTAATCAAAGCCTATCGCGGAGCAACTAACGAATCTCAAATATTCCTCTGGCAATACGAGGATAATTTTGGAAAAGAGATCTTCCTATCAAATCCTGCTTTAGCTGATTTAAATAAGGATGGTATCTCAGACGTTGTAATTGGGGGTGAGTCTGGCAAATTATATATTATTAATGGACAAACAGGTGAACCATTTTATATTAGTGAAACAAAAAATCCTATCACGACAACTCCTGTTATAGGTGACATTGATAATGATTACTTTATTGATATCCTCTGTCTAACAAAAAATTTTAATGTGGTAAAATATAAAACTAATGCTAAGGTTTTAAAGACTACCGTGATCTGGAAACAAAAAAACAATGATTGTTTGCATTCCGGACAACTATTTTATTCTTTACCGGATACACGTAAGTTCTATATTGTTCTTATTTTCTCCTTTGCAGTCATATTATGCATCATTTTGCTTAATGTTCGTAAACATTTTGAATACAAAAAAATGATTGCTAAATTTTAGGCGTTGAATTTTATGAATATATCTTATGCTGGTCTCTCTGATGTTGGCAAAAAGCGTGAACGTAACGAGGACGCATTTACTATTGTGCCAGATAAAAATTTTCTCATTTTATGCGATGGCATGGGAGGATTAGACGCAGGCGATGTTGCCAGCCAGACCGCGGTTAACACAATCTCACAAATAGTTAATAGTATCTCCGACAAATATTTTTTACCCATCTATTCAGATTTACAAAGCACCTTTTCTCAAGAAATTAAAAACTTGGTTTCAGCCATCAGAATTACAAATAAAAGAATTTTTAATCTTAGCAAATCCACTGAATTTGTAGAAGGTCAAATGGGCACGACTGTTGAATTAGTATGCTTTGCTGGAAATAATATTTTTATCGGTCATGTCGGTGATAGCCGGGTATATCGTTTGCGTGATTTTGAATTAGAACAACTAACAGATGATCACTCGTGGGTTAACGAACTATTACAGGACAAAGAAATAACTGAAGCCGAGGCAGAAAATTTTCCAGGTCGAAATGTCATTACAAGAGTTCTCGGCGTTAAGCCGCTGGTAAAAATTGATATCATTGTTGATAGTTTAAAACAAGATGATATTTATTTATTATGTTCTGATGGCTTATCCGCACCGCTATCATCTTATCACATTAGAGAAATTATGTTAAAAAATCAACATGATCTAAATAAAATTGGTAAAACTTTAATTAATGCTGCCAATCAAAATGGCGGACCTGATAATATTACTGTTGCCCTGGCAAAAATAGAAAGTACATCATCAAAAAATTTAAGTTTACCAGCATTAAAAATAACAATTACAGAAGAGAGCCACCAAATACAAAAAATGGAGGATGAACTTCTTCAAGAGCTATTCGGAACTACAAGAAAAAAGAAATCTTCTGCTTTTAAAAATATCACCATTTTTTTGTGTCTTTTGCTTTTAACGTCGGTAATAATTATTTCTAAATTTATTTTTTTCAAAGATAAGATATCACCACCAACTCCTTCCCCT
>CAYRAD010000521.1:0-1776 GCA_964422135.1 uncultured Vicingus sp. | reverse complement strand
TAATTAATAATTTTAATCCTTTAATAATCTGTATCGATTATTTAGGACGAGACAAATTATTCTCTTCCGTTAGAACATATATACCGTAAAAATATTGCCATTTATTGTTATGGTTGCTTGAGCATCACAAGCTCCACTTCCAAAATCAACATACCTTGTGGCTAATCCGGATGGTACAATTTCCAGTGTTCCGCTTGATATCCACCTGCAACAGATCTCTTTTCTTAATGGAGAAGTAATATCCACGGAATAAGCCAAGCCATTTCTGTTTACTCCATTGGCACTACCTGTTATCAAATAAACATCATCACAAATACCGGCTAAACCGTCTGTAAAAAAATTAGTAGTATCCCCTTCAATCCATTCATTTTCACGAGTTGAACTCCATGTTGTAACAGTACCATCTGTATAAGTAAGTTGACCATTTACTGCTTCTACAGAAAAAACATGATGATTATTTGAGTTTAAACCCATATTGGTTAGTGTTTTTGTCCCTTCTACTTTTACATCATTAACATAATAATTCTGAGGCTGAACTGTTAAAACACTACCTGAATCAATATATCTTCCTGAAATATTAATCACCAATTTTCCTCTTCTGTTTATGCCATAAGCACCAGTACAATTAGTAGATCCAAAATCTATTTCCATAACTTTAGGGAAAGTTGTATCTGCCCAAGCAGGTGCTATTGTAATCGTAGCACAAGAACCAAAAGAATAAGCTCCAGATTTATTACTTTGACCTTCGTCATTAACGGCTTCTTCCACTACCCTTTTAATATCGGCAAATACATTTTCTGCAGCCCCATTATCTTTAGCAGATGTTGTCTGAGAATCAATAATAATTGTCTTGTCTTTTTTACATCCATTTACCATAATTAGCATTGATAATACCATCAATAAGATAAGTTGTAATTTTTTCATTTTAAATAAATTTTAACCACTAAGTTAAGATTTTTTTGTCAATCAAATTCAAGTAACTATCTAAAATAAATTATTGTTGGTCTAATTTTTGTCTTTAATATCGATGTCATGAAACAAAAATCGATTTTTTGCGTATATTTGACAGGTATGTAAATTGAATAGCTATGAAAAAATTAATCCTATTATTAGCCATTTTTATTCCAAGTTTATTCCTTGCACAAAGTTCAAGAGACATCAACACTATTATTCAAAAAACCATAGACCTTCATGCTCTCAAAAAATACTATAATGAATCTGAAATTGCAGGAGAAACTCCCATTATTATTATTAACGATGATAAAATACCTAACAACTTAATTGTCTTTAAATTTCACAAAAGAGTAAAAATAATGACTCCTCAAGAAATGGAGACTTTTAAAAGTATTTATAAAGGGAGTTTAGATAGTTACTTTGTTTTTGAAGTTATGGAATTTAAAGAAAATCAGGTTACCATTAAGGCCACTTTTAGAAAAACCGATAAAATAGCCATTGATGTGAACATGAAAAAAGAAGACAAAGATTGGCTTGTTGTTGCTTCTTCTGCTGCTGCCGGATAAAATTATTTATTAATGAGCATACTCAAGCTCGACCTTCACGACATCTATAACAAATCCGATTTAATTGATAAAGCATTGAATAATGTTATAGATGATGCCATTGCTAAAAAAATCAAGTTAATTGAAATAATCCCAGGAAAAGGCTCCGGACAGTTAAAAAAGAAAGTGCTCCGATTTTTACAACAACCTCATATTAAGAGTAAATATCACCGAATTGATAAGGACAGTAAAAATTTTGGACGTATTTCTAAGTGGA
>CAYRAD010000520.1:0-1782 GCA_964422135.1 uncultured Vicingus sp. | reverse complement strand
AAAAACTTGTAAATCAATGATATTTAGCAGATAACCTGTTAAATCTAATTTTTTGTCCACCCGTTGTCCACCCTTTAAATTAGTCATTTGAGATTGATTCGTTGAAATTTGTACTAAACAATTCTAAAAAGAATTATTATGACAAATTTTATTTTTCCTCCAGTAAGCAAAAGTGTAATAGCATTTATCCTTATTGGTTTTGTTTCTTTTAACAATGTTAATGCTCAAACTGGATATACTTGTGCATCAGCAATAACGGTATCTTCATTTCCATATTCAAATACTTATACAACTTGTGGAGCTGGAGATGATTATACTTCATCTAATGCTTGTAATTCAGCTTATTTAGGTGGCGATGATGTAGTATATAAGTATACTCCTGGGGTAAATTGCAACATAACAATCAACTTAAGTTCATCACAAGGGTGGAAAGGAGTTATAGTGAGTAATGGATGTCCTGATGTTGGATCTTGTGTTTCTGCTATTACTGCTCCAAGTGGAAATGCAAGTGGGTCAGTTGCTGTAACGGCTGGTAACACCTATTATTTCACTGTTTCTACCTATCCATCTCCGCAATGTTTAACTAGTTACACATTAACACTTACAAGTGCTAATTGTATTCCACCAACTTGTAATGACCCATCTGCACTAACAGTAAGCAATATTAGTCCAGTTTCGGCAGATTTAAGTTGGACAGAAAATGGTTCTGCGACTGCTTGGGATATTGAATTAGGAACAACTGGTTTTAGTCCTACCGGAACACCAACAGCTAATAATGTAACTTCTAATCCTTATACCTACACAGGTTTAAATCCATCTACTTCTTATGATTATTATGTTAGAGCAGATTGTGGAGCTTTACAATCTAATTGGATTGGACCATTTAATTTTTCTACTATAGCTTGCAATGTTCAAAACCCTAGTGCATTAACGGCAACAGCTATAACTAATTCAAGTGCTGCACTTGGGTGGACTGAAAATGGAAATGCTACTATATGGGATATTGAATTGGGGTTAGCAGGATTTAGTCCTTCAGGGACGCCTACTGCCAATAATGTAACAAGCAACCCATATACTTATACAGGTTTGGCAGCAACAACTTCTTACGATTATTATGTTAGAGCAGAATGCGGATCAACCTCGTCATGGATTGGTCCTTATAATTTCACCACAGTTGCAGTACCCAGTGATTACACAGCCGAAATGATTGATGGTTGGGCAAAGGCGGTTACACAAGGTGCCGATGGAAATTACTTGTATGTAGGTAGTGCGAATGGTGATATGTATGCAGTAAAAACAACCCAAGGCGGAGATACAATCTGGAAAAAAACAATAGGTGCAGCTGGAGATGATAGGGCTTATGATGTAGTGAACTCTGGAGATGGAGGTTATGTAATTGCAGGAGCAACAAATTCGGCAACTTTAATATCCAATACTGGGTATGATATTATGGTAACAAAACTAAATTCTAATGGGACACATGCTTGGACACGGGTAGTAGGTTCAAGTGGAAATGATGGAGGATATGATGGAGCATCTATTATTAGAAACCCTGATGGATCCTTTGCCATTGCAACAACTACAGGTTCTACAGATATGGCAATCATTGTGCTAGCTTCAGATGGAACTTTTATAGCAATGAAAGATCTGAACAGTCAATCCGGTAACGCGTATGCCATTACAAAAGCAAGTGGAACAAATACCGGATGGGTGATAGGTGGTTTTCTTATGGTTGGAGGAGCTAACGAATTTATGGTAACAAAAATAAAAGCAAACGGTTCC
>CAYRAD010000519.1:0-1785 GCA_964422135.1 uncultured Vicingus sp. | reverse complement strand
TGATGAACGGAAACATTATTTAGAATTAATTAAAATAACAAAAACTCTTTTAGTTAATTTTGGCTGATACTAAAAATAAAAATATGGATACAGCATTATTACATACACATTCACTATTCAGATGGTTAGTGGTTATTTTTCTATTGATTGCCATCATTAAATCCTTAAGTGGTTGGTTGGGCAAAAAAGAATACACTAAATCCGACAACATCATTGCCTTAATACTTTTAAGTGTCACTCATTTGCAACTAGTTGTTGGGTTAGTGATTTATTTTATCAGAGGATGGAGTAGCCAAATGAGCAACATGTCAGACCCAATTGCCCGATTCTGGGGAATGGAACATGGATTAACCATGTTAATAACCATTACTTTAATAACTTTAGGAAGAGTAAAATCTAAAAAAGCTACCGAGAGTCTTGCGAAACATAAAAAGGGTGCGATTTTTTATATCATAGCATTTATTTTAATTCTATGGGCAGGAATAATTAAGCCCATGATGTTAGGAAAAGGACTAATTTAGTAGGCTTAAATTAGGGATGAATGAAAAAAAAGTTCCAAAAAGAAGTTGATGACAGCATTGAAACTGCTGTTCTAGTTGGAGTTACTACTCAGCATCAAGATGAAAAAACCACCATTGAATATTTGGATGAGTTAGAGTTTTTAGCTGAAACGGCTGGAGTATTAACTAAAAAAAGATTTACTCAAAAATTAGAAAAACCACATCCAAAAACATTTATTGGTAAAGGAAAGATGGAAGATGTACATGCTTATGTTACTGAGCATGGAATCGATATTGTTATCTTTGATGACGAATTATCACCTTCCCAGCTAAGAAATATTGAAAGGATTTTAGAAGTAAAAATATTAGATAGAAGTAACCTGATACTCGATATTTTTGCAACAAGAGCTCAAACGTCTCACGCTCGAACTCAAGTAGAATTAGCTCAACTTCAATACATATTACCAAGATTAACTCGGATGTGGACGCACCTTGACAGACAAAAAGGTGGTGGAGCTGGAATGAGAGGACCTGGTGAAACTCAAATAGAAACCGATAAAAGAATTATTCTTCAAAAGATTACTTTACTAAAAGAGAAATTAAAAAAGATCGACAAACAAAAATCTGCTCAACGAAAACAGCGGATGCAAATGGTAAAAGTTGCCCTTGTTGGTTATACCAATGTTGGAAAATCTACCATCATGAACATGTTGAGCAAGTCTGATGTGTTTGCTGAAAATAAGTTGTTTGCAACATTGGATACTACTATCAGAAAAGTAGTTGTTCAGAATTTACCTTTTTTATTAACCGATACCGTAGGGTTTATCCGTAAGCTTCCTCATCATTTAGTTGAGTCTTTTAAATCGACTTTAGATGAAGTAAAAGATGCTGATGTTTTAGTTCATGTGGTTGATGTTTCTCACCCAAATTTTGAAGACCATGTAAATGTTGTGCACAATACTTTACAAGAATTGGGGGCTATGGATAAACCCATCATTATTGTTTTTAATAAAGTGGATGCCTTTACTTATGTTAAAAAAGATGATGATGATTTGCTGCCAAAAACAAGAGAAAATTACTCGTTGGAAGATCTAAAAAAAATGTGGATGTACAAAGATGAATATCCTACCATTTATATTTCGGCAGTTAAAAAAATTAATATTGAAGAACTAAAAAAACTGCTTTATGAGAACATTAAAGCAATCCATTTAAGGATTTATCCTCATCAATTATTGTATTAAAGCTATTCCAAGATAGTTCAATAATTTTTTATCCTAATCAAATT
>CAYRAD010000518.1:0-1786 GCA_964422135.1 uncultured Vicingus sp. | reverse complement strand
ACAATCACTCAACACAATAAAACAATCTCTCAACATAATAAAACAATCTCTCAACGAGATCTTGAAATCCAAAACTTAATGGATACAATTAAAATTCTTCAACGAAGGCGATTTGCTCCAACATCTGAGTCATCTAAAGATCAATTAAATCTTTTCAATGAGCTTGAAGAACTTAATCAAACTGATGATGAGCTGGTAGGCTCAGAAGAAATCAAAGAAGAACCTAAGAATAAACCAAAGTCCAAAAAACGTGGAAAAAGAAAACCTATCGCTGACAGCATACCTAGAGTTGACAATATAATAAGATTACCAGAGTCAGAACTTGAAGGTATGAAAGAGATTGGTGAAGAAGTTAGCGAGCAACTTGTAATTGATCCTGCGAAAGTTCATGTTTTAAGAACGATAAGAAAAAAATATGCTCCTATTGATGTAAATAGTGATAAAAAAATAATAACTGCACCTGCTCCCAAAGTATTACTTCCAAAAACAATGGCAAGTTCTAGCTTAATTGCTTACATTATTACTTCAAAATTTGTAGATGCTCTTCCTCTCTATAGACAAGAAAAGATCTTCGAAAGAATTAGTGCGACGTTAACTCGTCAAACAATGGCAAGATGGTTGATTAAAACATCTAAAAAATTAATGCCATTGTATAATTTACTGCAGGAGCGTTGTTTAGATGCTGATTATCTTCAAATGGATGAAACAACTGTCCAAGTTTTAAAAGAAAAAAATAAAAAAGCTACTTCAAAGTCATATATGTGGCTTCGTCATGCACCTGGAGCTAATCCAATTATTTTATTTGATTATGCATCTTCACGAGCTGGCTCTGTTCCAATTGATCTGCTTCAAGATTTTAAAGGGACCTTGCAGGTTGATGGTTATGATGGATACGCACCAGCATGTGCAAAATATAACTTAAAAAGACTTGGCTGTATGGACCATTGCCGTAGAAAATTTTTTGATGCTAGTAAAACATCTGGTGGTAAAAACATTGGCCGAAAAGGCGTTCAATTAATTGATAAATTATACAAAATTGAGCGAAACATTAAGAATTTATCATCAGAGGAACGTTATCGGATACGACAAGAAAAATCACTTCCAATACTAAATGAAATCAAAGAATGGATTGATGAAATTCGTCCTAAAATAACAACAAAGTCAGTAGCAGGAAAGGCGATAAATTATGCTTTTAATGAATGGCAATACTTAGCTCGCTACATTGAAAATTCTAAATACAATATTAGTAATATCTGGATTGAAAATGCCGTACGCCCTTTTGCAGTCGGAAGAAGAAACTGGTTATTTAGCGCTAGCGTAAAAGGAGCTGAAGCTAGTGCCATGTTTTTTAGTTTAATTGAAACTGCAAAAAAGAATGGATTTGAACCTTTCGATTACCTTTCAAAAATGTTAGAAAAGCTTCCATTAGCTGAAACCACTGACGATTTTGAAAAATTGCTACCTTTAAAAGACTGCTTTCAAGTTTAAATAAGTTTGAAATTTTTTAGAATATCATTGTTTTGATTTAAAACAACCTGCAGTTAATGGATCGTTTACGCTCATGACACTCAATTAGATTATTATAAAAATCTAAAAACTCCTGAGTGTTGACTGTTTCTTTGATGATTTGATCAATTTCTTGAAATTTTGTTTCTGTTTTAAACATGGTGTCTCCTTTAGTTAATAGGCCTAACAATTAGAGTGATAAATCGGCCGTAATGTTTATTCTAATAAGTTCGTATCAATTTGCTTGGATGTTTTAGCTCCGAGCAAATTGATACGAACT
>CAYRAD010000517.1:0-1790 GCA_964422135.1 uncultured Vicingus sp. | reverse complement strand
AACATTTAAAGTAGGCGTAGATTTTTGCCAATCAATTTTGTTCACAGCACCATTAGCTTCATAATCCATTTCTACAATAGGGAACTTTGCTGTTGGATCGTTTGTCCACCATCTTGCAGTTCTAATCGTATCGTAAGCAATAGCTGTTAACTGAATACCAAAAGCACCTGCAGCAGCAATTGTGGCTGGACTAATTATAGACCAAATTCCAGTTGACGAACTTTTTTCCCAGGTAGTATCAATATCTTCTTCAAGTATAATTTGCCTTAATGAAGGGAATGTCCCAAAAGGAGTAGTAACATTTCCCCATCCATCAATATTACTTGTTACATCTGCTGATCGGGTTACCTTTATAGAATCTAGACCTAAAGGAGCTGCAGAAACATCAACTCCATACAATTGTCCATTCCAGATTCCAGCATAGTTTGTTCCCATTGTAGATGGAAAAGTAATTATCGTTGTGTAAACAGGCGTGTTAAGTAATTGCCCATTCTGATATTGCGAAATTCCAACAACAAACAATCCAGAGGTATTTTTTGTTAAATACATCCAAGTACTGTCTTGTTTAGTATCTACCATGCCAATGTTTGCAAGCGGATAATTTGAACTTCCTGGAAGTGGTGCAGGGTTTTGAAAAGAAGAGGTATCCAATCCATCTTGACTTAAAGATGAAAAATTCCATGTTTGAT
Organism: uncultured Vicingus sp.; assembly: GCA_964422135.1. Classification (GTDB taxonomy): domain Bacteria; phylum Bacteroidota; class Bacteroidia; order Flavobacteriales_E; family Vicingaceae. The sequence goes on along the minus strand of CAYRAD010000517.1, from coordinate 1,101 downwards.
TAGCTCCTCCTGAGCCAATAGTTATTGTTCCGGGAATTGTGTCATGTGCTTGTTCAACAACATCGCCTACCCCAACAATATCGGTATCATATAAAGTAATTTGAGCCTTTAAGCTATAAATTCCTATACAGGAAAGCATTAAAAAAGAAAGTAAAGTTTTTTTCATAGTGTATATTTTTTAAATTTAAAACCAAAATACACTATATTTCGCTAATTAACAAAGTGTTGTAAAAAGTAAACAAATATTGTTAGATTAGTTAAATTTATAGATGAGTAATTTAACATACTTGTGAGTCCAACTATTTCCAATTAAATATTTAATACTTTTGCTCTTATGACTTCAATAAGACAAAATAAAGTAACCAGGTTGTTACAAAAAGAGATTAGCACCATTTTTCAGTTAAACTCAGCCAATTGGTTTCCTAACACAATGGTAACAGTAACTGTTGTTCGAGTATCGCCCGACTTTAGTTTTGCAAAAGTATATTTAAGTGTTTTTGGTAAAATGGAGCCTGAAGAATGTGTCACATTAATTTCATCACACGCTAAAATGGTTCGAGGAGAATTGGGTAAAAGAATAAAAAATCAATTAAGAATTACTCCAGAACTGGCTTTTTATGTTGATGACTCTTTAGATTATGCTGAAGAAATTGATGAGCTTCTTAAGAAATGATTATTATATAAACTAACCGCAAAGATGTTAAAGAATTCGCAGAGAAAAAAAGTGTATTCTATTAATTGCATTAGAATTAAAGAAATCTTACACCCTTAGCGTTTAAATCAGATCATTAAAACTTGAATTTCCCATTTTACATAGCAAAACGATACCTAATTTCTAAGAAATCGCACAATGTAATTAACATTATTTCTTGGATATCCGTTTCAGGTATTGCCATAGGAACGATGGCCTTAATAATTATTTTATCTGCCTTTAATGGTTTAGAGACTTTGGTGGAAGATCTTTATGCATCCTTCGACCCAGATTTAAAAATTACATTAGTTGAAGGAAAAACTTTTAACGCAGACGAATTTCCAAAAGATAAAATTTTAGCACTACCTGAGGTAGAAATTATCAATGCTTCTTTAGAAGAAGTGGCACTG
>CAYRAD010000516.1:0-1797 GCA_964422135.1 uncultured Vicingus sp. | reverse complement strand
TAAGTATATTCCAACCCAAGAATGTACCCTCAAATGTATTTTACAATTGAGCAATATATTGTTAAAAATTAGTTAATTTTAATGTTCTTAAAAACCTTTGATTTTTCCTTGTTCATCTCTCTTGCAAATTTAATATCACTTTTAGCATAAGCTATTTCATCTAAAACTTCAAATGAGATATTTTGTTTTAAATATTCTTTAGCATTATATATAGATTTTAACTTATCGTAAGGAGTTAAATGAATATCGTATTTCTTTTTTATCTTACCTCTTTTGTCTATATAATCAGTTGCAAAACTACAAACACGATGATAGTTAAGAAAGGTGTTAAAATGATTTGAATAGAAATCATTAATAGGTTTAGCGAACTTCTTAGGGATATGATTGCGACCAATATGTTTTCGAATAACTGACCCATTTTTACTTTCGACTAAAGCTTGATCGTTGGTTTTTCTACTTCTTGATTTAGTTTGTTCTATTCTTAATTTATTTAACAATTTAGCTATCTTGTAATTAATATATTCTGATCCATTGTCAGAGTGAAAGTTAATAATATCAAAAGGAATTTGTAGAAATAGATCTTCAATAAGAGGTAAGAGAAATCGCTCTGAAATACCTTCGACGCAACCAACTACTTCCCATTGAGTTACCTCGTCAACAACGTTAACGTGGTAAACGCCTTTTTCCTTGTCTAAATCACCCTGATGCACTGAATCTACGCGTAGAAAGCCAGGTTTGCCCATATTGTCAGGTTTTCGTCTTTGACCTATTGGAGTCGAAATATGATTAGTTTTAGTATATCGCATAGCAGTCGATTGATACTGTAAACTATTATTCCTTAAGTTGTAAATATGCGAGGAAGATATTTTAGAAATAATCTCATATTCTTTGTTCTTAAATTCTTTAGATTCTCGCACTAAATGTTCTTTTAAAGATTTTCCATTGGGATAGCTAAGAGCTTGATCAGCTTGAGCTAAAAGAGCTATTTCCTTTGGCCCATAAATACGAGGAAAGTTTCGACGTTTTGATTGGGCTAACGCTAAAGATGAAAGTAATTTTCCTTCAATTCCTAATTTAATAAGTCTTTTAATCTGTTGATCGGAATATCCAGTAACTTTTTTCAGATAACGTTTAATTAAAGTTTTTTCTTTTTTTCTTGAAACACGATATCTTAGTTTTACCAAGGTATCCAAGATAAACTGATATTTCTCTTTTTTTGAGGGTAAAACAAATCTTATCTTTTCATTCCCTTGTAAAAAAGATTCAATATCAGCTATACTGATAATGTGTTTTGTATCCATAATGATGGTCATATATCACTATTGTAAATACATCTCACAATAAGTAAATGACCTCCTTATTTTAGGGGGTCTTTTACGTTAGAAATGGAAAGTCATTTGAGGGTCATTTTGTATTGGACAAGACTTCCTATTGACAAAATTCATAATTATGATATTATTAAATGTTACTAAAATTAGTAATTTAAAAAAACGCACATTCACAAAATGAGGAGTAATATTATGATATCTGATTGGATACCTATGTGGTTATCAAATTATTGGCTTATGATTATAATGGTCATAGTTACTTTATCAATACTCATGATTTCAAAAAAAACATCACGAGTAATAATAAAAATTGGCGAATGGATCGGAATAATAGTCTGTTCAATTTTATCACTAGTTATTTTTGGCTTTTTTAATGTCGAGCAAAAAACAGCGGTAATCATAGAAAGATATGGAAAATGTGTAGCAATTCACAAAAAAAAGCACACTTATTGTATGTTTAGCCTGGCTT
>CAYRAD010000515.1:0-1821 GCA_964422135.1 uncultured Vicingus sp. | reverse complement strand
TGAGTCGCTCGAAAGTTTCTAAGGGCAGGTTTCGTAGTGGATTGGAAAAACAGGTCTATGACACCTGCCTAAAGGGGCACGGGGTTGGGTATGAGACTCTGGATATCCCTTATGTTAAGTTGCACAGGTATCGGCCTGACTTTATTCTACCTAATGGAATTATACTTGAGGTAAAAGGGAGATTTACCTCGGTTGATAGGGCCAAGCATTTAGCTGTTAAAAAGTTGCACCCAGACCTCGACATACGGTTTGTGTTCGGACAGGATAACACGCTGTCCAAGCAGAGTAAGACTCGGTACTCGGAGTGGTGTAATCAAAAGGGTTACAAGTATTGTTTTAACACTGTACCCCCCAGTTGGCTCAAGGAAAAGAAGAAACCAATCAAATTAAAGGAAAGTTCAATACAATAATGTTCTTCTTGGAGCTTTCTTACAAAATAGGAAATAATGTTTCTTTAATTATTGACTTGAATTTTTCAAAACTACCATATTTAGATATTAGAAAGTATCTCGCAAAAAATAGCCACATAAAAGAAATTATCTTGAACATTAAAGGATGGAGTGATGTTGGCTCAGGCCAGATATTAGTTACTTATTCGAAAAATAGTAATGACACAAAAACATTACTTAAGCATAGTTTTTTTGCTAGGGAATCTGAAAACGTAAATCAAGAGGATTTAATTATTTTTTTCACAAAAGGAAATCAATCTTCTTCGATAGTACAAAAATTAGCATCAGACCAATTTAATTTACTTAGCAATTGGTATCCAAAAAAACTCATTCGAACATCGATTAATTTTGGGGCACAGAAAAACAATTTTATAGTTCCTGAAAATTCAAGTATAGCCAAACCTTTGGCGGAAGGTAGTAACTCTATATCAAACAGATATTTCCCTCCACAAATAAAAACCTATATTAATTATGACCCAAGTATAATCCACAGTATAAATCACGAAAATGACAAAGAGATAATTGCTCAAAAAAATAAGCAAGGTAAAGTTGGTGGACTAGGTGATGAAATTGTTTTTCTTAACCCGAAAATAATTGTTAGACAAGCGGGTGCTAAATTATGTGCAACTTATTTTGAGCGTGAACTATATTTAGATTATAGTTTGTTCTCAATTTCTAACAAAAACTCTTCTGTTGATAATTCAAAAACACCATTATTACTCACATTAGCGATAATTAATTCAAAGTTATTGAACTACTATGCTTGGGAAATGAATATTATTGAACATCAGAAAGGTGGTACACCTCAAATTAGAATTAAGGGCTTGCGTTCTCTACCTGTTCCAAAAGAAACTCCTAATAGTGTTGAACAAAAGCTAATTAACCTTTCAATGAATATAATCCAAGAAGCTAAGAAGATTGATTTAATTATTTCAAAATTCAATAATCTTATTTGTAACAAATTTGAAACAAGCGACAATTTCGATATACTTGGTGGTCATAATATTCTTGAATACTTTAAAATACATAAAATAAAACTTACACTTAGCGAAGAGTCGGAATGGATGGAGTACTTTAATGAGCAAAAACAAAAGGCAGAGGAATTAAAAGTAGAAATTGATAAAACGGACAAAGAAATAGACCTAATGGTTTATGAATTGTACGGATTAACAGAAGAAGAAATAAACATTGTGGAAGAAGCCAACGCATAAGCCATACACATTTGCAATTCGCTCAAGCCAACACTACGTCAAAAATTGCAAAAGAGTATGTCTTGCCAACGCTGAAAACCAAGCTGAACGAAAAAAGCCAGCCGCTAACAATGAACTGTGGTAAAAACCAAGAAAAAAAATAGTTTTATTTAGTTCATTTT
>CAYRAD010000514.1:0-1824 GCA_964422135.1 uncultured Vicingus sp. | reverse complement strand
AAAAGTATCCAGGCCAAGATGATTTGTGAATACAATATGGCGTTAGCTTATTTTTTCTTAAAAGATAATAAACGATGTTTAAAATGGAGTAACAGCTGTTTTAAAATGTTTGATATGAAAGAAAAAAAATTCAGACATGATCTTGCCATTTCGGCACTTATTTTACAAACTTTAATTTATATTGAATTAAAACATTTTGAACTTGCTCTGCGAAACATTGAGTTAGTGTTTTCTATTGCCAAAGTCAATAAATATGGAAAAACAGAACTATCAATCTTTAAATTATTAAAAGAACTGATATTGTCAGAAAAAATTATTGGAGTTATTGATAAAATAGCGAATATTATTAATAAGCATGGAACAGCTGTTATTAATCTAGACCGAGATGCTGTTATTTTTTGGTTGGAAGCTAAAGGGTATTAGACATCACGAACCTAGCAGTATTTCTACTTTTCTGCTCTACAATTATCTTTTTATCGAATGTAACCCTATTGATGGTTTGTTGGTCGTAATGACGGATGGTTACCAACTCTAGGTTTTCGTTGTACAGCACTTTATATTCTTTTCGCAATTCCTCAATAAGTGGCATGGTTTTCTGCACATCAAAATCTACACAAACCGAAAAACTGATGGCAGAATTTTGCATTAAATTTATTTTTACTCCGAGGTTAGCAAATACTCCAAAAATTTCACTCAGGTTATCTTCTACAATAAACGAATAATCTTTTGCAGAAATGGAAATCAACACCTGATTCATTTTAAAAATAAAAGAAGGAATGGCGGAATCTTTAACTGTATTTTCATTGATAATTGTGCCTTTTTCATTAGGAGCCACAAACGATTTAATGTACAACGGAATATTTTTGTTGTGTAAAGGTTTTATGGTTTTCGGGTGGATAACAGAAGCCCCATAGTACGCCAATTCTACTGCCTCATGATAGGAAATGTTATCTAGTTTTTTGGTGTCATCAAACCATTTTGGATCGGCATTTAACATCCCGGGAACATCTTTCCAAATGCTCACACTTTCAGCATTTAAGCAATAGGCTAAAATTCCTGCTGTAAAATCGGAGCCTTCTCTGCCCAATGTGGTGGTAAATAATTCGGAACTGGAACCAATAAATCCTTGAGTTATAATTACGGATTGTTTTTCTTCAGCAAAAAGTGGAAGAATGTTTTTTTTAGTAAGTTCTTCAGTTAATGTCCAATCGATGCTGGCACTTCGATAAGTGTTATCTGTTTGAATAATGTCTCTAATATCTATCCAATTATTTTTAATGTTAACCTCATTTAAATAGGCACTAACAATTTTGGTAGAAAGTAATTCGCCAATAGACACAATTTGATCATATACATAATCATATTCACGAACAGGTTCATCTTCTATTTCCCATTCAATTTCTATAAAAGTGTTATGGATGTCAGTAAAAATAGTGTGCTGTTTGTTTTCAAATAAATCGTTAAGAATATTAAAATGAAAGGCTTTTACTTCTTCTAAATATTCGAAGCATTTTTTATCATGATTAATATATGCTTCAACAACTTTTTCTAATCCATTGGTCGTTTTCCCCATGGCAGAAATTACCACTAAAAGATTATCATTATTCGTCTGAATAATGCTACCGACATTTTTTACTGCATTGGCATCTTTTACTGAAGCTCCACCAAATTTAAATATCTTAGTCATAAAGTTTGTAAAGTCGAAAGTCCTTCAAGTTCGTTTATAAGTTTAATTGTTGATTAGGTGAAGTAAAAATAATAATCAGAACTTCAATTATCAATTATCAATTATCAATTATCAATTATCAATTATCAATTATCAAT
>CAYRAD010000513.1:0-1833 GCA_964422135.1 uncultured Vicingus sp. | reverse complement strand
CATTAAGAAGATAGGGGTTCGCTAAAAAACAGAAATCTTTTATTTCAATATCTATGTCTTTTACCAATGAAAATATAGATGGGCTGTGACTTGTTTCTTCAAATAAAGAATTATCGACTTCAATTTTTTTTAAATCTGAAAATATTTGCCTTGCTTTCTTATATTCAGCCGGAAAATCAACTTCAGTCCATTTAAAGGGAGAAATATCTATAACATTAAATTTTACATCTCCTGAATTAATTACTTCTTCATAAAAGGCATATTTATTATTCTCATATATTTTTAATGATCCATTGAGGAATTTTGGCCACTCATTGGCATCAAAACGAACGATGCCTAATGCTTCACCAACCGAATGAATATTGGATAATTCCTTACTCATATTATGAATATAATTAGATTGATCTAAATCATACTTCATGGCTTCATCGTCTAATATTCTTGATGAATCGCCCAAAACTGTATTGCTTCCATTTTTAACTATTTTTTCAATTATAGATTCATCACAGACGATATCACCCTCAACAACTAAAACGTCTTCATTGAGATTTGTTAATTCTTCCATACCCATTAACACCGATTTCAAAGTGCCAGTAGTTTCATACTCATTATTAATTGCTATATGAATATTAATATTTTGAAATATTACAGATAATTCTTCAATTACTTTGATTGAATTCTCGGTCTGATATCCAATAACCACTACTATTTCTTGAATACCATTATTTTGTAATTGGTGCAGCATCCTTTCAATAATAGTTTGCCCATATTTAATGGGCAATAATGCCTTTGGTACATTTTTAGTATATCTAGAAAGTCTCGATCCTTTACCAGCTGCTAAAATTATGGCTTGTTTCATAATGCTTTCCCTATATTAATTACCAAATACATTATATCATTTATCTCCAAAAACATTATTAAACATTTGCTCGGGTTTATTATTGCGTACATTTAGATAAACGCTCACAAATGGGAGTAGAATGTTAATTGAAAAAATATAAATAAAGTAAAAATCAACAATTCGAATCCCCCAATTATTTAATACTGGATTGGGCAACAAAAAAAGTACTAAAGAAAAAGGGATGTAAAAGAACAAGATGGCATCACCTCCGGTTGGACCTAATAATACCCTGATAAATTTTTTAGTAAATGATATATTTTCATCATTTATAATTGTAGCATTTGATGTATTTGCTGGTACAGAATAGGTAACTTTTTTATTAGATTTTGGAAGCAATCTTTTTATACGAAGATTTTCCCTAATGATAACTTCGGGTATCAATAGCCCTACAGTACTTTTTAAGAAGATTCCTGCAACCCCACAAAGTCCTAAAACCAAAAAGAGAATGGAAGGATGATACTGGTAAATACTAATAAATAGTCCAATCATAAAACTGGGGAACATAACAAAATGACTAAAATAATCAAGATAATGACCCGATATTGAATTCATTTTCAGTGTTCTTGCCATCTCCCCATCACAATAATCAAATAATAAAAATAGAAAAAAGAAAAATGCGGATAAAAGATAATTCCCCTGCGCTAAAATAATACCACCTATAATCGAACAAATAATTGCAAGTATAGATACCATATTAGGTGTGAATTTTATTTTAATAAAAAATAGGATTCCTATTCCAATAGAAGTGAAATCAAATTTAAAGAATACAGACGTTCCAAAAGGAATAATTCAATTCTTAAAAAGATATCCAAAGGCGCCGTATGCTGTGGTCTATAATGCTAAGGTTGTAGGGAAAGAAAAAATATTTGATAGAATTGTTTATTTCAAAAAATGGGAAAGTGTAGAGCAATTGGAATATTTGAAAAATGATG
>CAYRAD010000512.1:0-1835 GCA_964422135.1 uncultured Vicingus sp. | reverse complement strand
ACCGGTACTTCAGGTGTTATTAACCCTTTGGATAGAATTATTGTTAAAAAAATTATCCACATGAATACAAAATTTCGTGATAATTATTATACCACCCCTTCAAGTGATTTTAAATATAATTTCCCCCTTCCAATTAATAATGCACTATCAATTCGATTGAGATCTATCGACGTGCCCAATACTTGGTATACATTTTCTAGCCGTTTTGGCAATAATAAAATGATAATTGAAACAGAAATGGGAAGAAGAGCCTTATGTAAGCATTCTATTTTTGAAATAATTATTCCTGATGGAAATTATGATGCTATACAGTTATCGAATTACATAAATAACACATATTTATATCAATCGGGTATTCAAAATGAATTAAATTATTTAAAAATGAGTGTTTCGGAAACGAGTTTAAGAACAAAATTTGAAATAGTGGGTAAACCGCCTACAAGATTTAAATATACATTAAAATTTATGTTGCCTGGCGTTAAAACTGTTATGTATGGGATGGGTTGGTTATTAGGATTTAGAATGGCAGAATATAAAAATTTGGATAGAGAATTTGAATCAGAGGGACTTTTTGATGCAGGAGGAGACAGATATCTTTACATTAGTCTTGAGGATTATAACAAAAGTAGAAATGACAATAATATTATTTTCCTTGATAATACATTTATAGATAAAGATATCATTGGTAAGATGTATCTACATGACGGCAAATTCCATATAAATATAGACGATAATGACGGTGATTCTAATCTTAAGAAAAGAGAATTTATGGGACCAGTAGATATAAATAAGATCCATCTACGTCTACTAGATCAATATGGAAATAAGATATTCTTGAATAATATGGATTGGTCATTTTCATTGGAATTTGAGATTTTATACGAAAAATATCAAAAAAATTATACACGATAATTTGTATATGTTGAATAAGCAATTTGAAGGAAGATTAAATAACATTGATAGAACTTATGCTGAAAAAATTATTCATATAAATACCAAATTCAGGGATAATTACTATAAAACTTCTTCAGCAAATTTTTCTTATACATTTCCAATACCAATTAAAAATACAATATCAATGAGATTACAATCAATTGATATACCCAACTCTTGGTATAATATTTCCAAATATATTGGTAATAATCGTTTTAAAATAAAGGTACATAAAAGATGGATAATTGGTGATAAGACTTATAGATTGAGTAATGATATTCCCGATAAGCAAACGGAAGAAAAAATTTTTGAAATTATTATACCCGACGGAACATGGACCCCATTTCATTTGTCCGAATATTTAAATAATACCTATTTTTTTCAACAGCCAGGAAAAAAAACAGAAATAAGTTATTTAAGAGTAAATATTAGTGATACAGTATTAGTTACACGTTTTGAAATGATACAAGGAACACCCAAAGACTATAAATATGATTTAATTTTTAAGAGTGAGGACAAAACAAGACCATTAACGAACGAACTAGGTTGGACTTTGGGGTTTAGAATGGGTGAGTATAAAAATATTCAAAGTACAATTTTGTCTGAAGGTTTATATGATACTGGATTAAATAGATTGATTTTCGTTAGTATTCAAGATTTTAATCATAGCAGTACGGATGATGATTTAATTTTTGTAGATGACACCTATATTGAAAAGGATGTTTTAGGAAAAATATATACTAATAAAGGCAAGTTTCGTGTTAGAATAACTGATTGTGACGGAAACTCAAATCTAAAAATTAGAAATTTTCATGGGCCCGTTAATATAAGAAAAATACATATTTCAATCTATGACGTGAGCGTATCGCGCTGGGGACACACAGGTAAGTAAAATGGGCATC
>CAYRAD010000511.1:0-1842 GCA_964422135.1 uncultured Vicingus sp. | reverse complement strand
TAATTCAACGTCGGTAATATACATCGAGTCTTCGTCTCGATTATATTTTCCATCTTTAACTTTAAATCCGACACTAAAACTCTTGAGAGCGCCATCTTTAATCAGGGTCTGAATACCGTGATTTGACTCAGCTGCTTCACTAACAGCCGCTTCAACAAAAATACCTTTTTTATCCACGGTAATCTTATTCACTTTACCAATTGGGCAATCATGCTTATGTTGGTAAAGAAGGACTGGATTGCGTCTGAAGTTATCAACACCTTTAGCCCAAGCATTAGCAGTAACAATGTCACCAGCACGATCTTTGGCTGTGGTATTTGCATAACCAGCAATTTTGAGATTCTTATCCTTTTTGGAGGAAGAAGCTTTCTCAATTTCACTACTTATAAAAAGCATTTTATCCTTCATCGCTTGTTCCTTCTTCTGTTTGATTTTCAGACTCTTCGCTGGGAGGTCTGCCCCCTTGAGTAGCATCGGTGGCACTGCCAGTAATATTTTGCGGTACTCTAATGCTATCTTCACCATCAATTGATGGAAATCCTAAACCAACTCTTGCTTCATTTGGTGTAATAATACCTGTATTAACAAGTGTTGAGTAGTAAATACTTTGAGTGCGTTCATCAGGTCTTAAAGCAGGAATAGTTAATTTATCTGGTTTAATCTGAACACCGTTATTAAAAAATAACATAAACGCGCTACAAAACTGATTTAAAATTGGCATTACGGTATGTTGATAAAAAAGTTTTTGGTTTGCATCAATATTAGCATTATTACCACTTTTTAATAACACATACGGTACGCCCAATGCCTTTGCCATATCTTGTTGTATTCTTTCAATCGAGTTTTCAAAATCAAGTTCTTGAAATTTTACTGTCGAAAATTGATCAATCTTTAGTCCGCCATCCAATATAGCAGGGTGCCTAGCATTATCAAAAATAGTAGTGTAAGAATTTCTCCAACCCTCTAGTAGTCTTTCTTTAACTCGTTTACTTAAAATATTATCTGTAGTTAATACAAATCCAGGAATTGCATTATTCTTAAAAAACTGTCTTTGGAAATTAATCATATAATAGTAAAGTTCAATTAATCTTAAAAGAGGTTTTAATTTACTAGTACCCCTAAAAATACTTGAGGTATTTTCATTAGTTATATGAATAATCTCATTAGGTTGAAATGTTATTGCTTCACTTTTTCTTGTTTGCTTATTATAACCAAAAAAATCAGAAGATTGCTGATTTGAAATCATATAGTTATAATGATTAACAAAAGTATGTGGATCAGGAACTACTTCAACATCATTCGCAGGCAACAAATATAAATCATTACCATCGTAATAAAAAAATGCATTGCCGTCAAGATGAAAATCTAAGAGAGCACGACGGAAAAACCGAACGCGATCTTCAAATGGATTAGGTCGTATATTTAAAAGTTTATTAACTTTTTTAGCGGGGGTTTGCCCTGTTATTTTAAGAGGAGTATCTACACAAGCACTAATAACCATTTCAACGGCTCTATGAATTATCTCTATTTCACGATAAGCTTGTTCAAAGTCAACAATTGTTTCAGGAGATGCAAAAGGCTCAAGAGAAGCAATAGATGGTTGTGCGGGATTTAATTTCTCGCTTAACCATTCACGCCATCTTGGAGTCTCTTTCGTAATTTCAGCCAATTATCTTTTCCCTTTGTATATCTAACCATTTTTTAACTTTATGTACTAAATGATTAGAATAATTTTGTCCGTAAAGTGTATGTAATTTAGCGTGATGTGCTTTACAAAGCGTAAATAAATTTTTATTGCTTAAATATTCTTTATTATCTTTTGCAAATATAACTCGTAATTGC
>CAYRAD010000510.1:0-1844 GCA_964422135.1 uncultured Vicingus sp. | reverse complement strand
TCAATTTTATCGCGTTATTAGACCAATTGCAGACTTTATTGGACACTACATCGTTTATCTTATTCCAATTGGAGATTATTCTGTTCCTTTTGTACTAATTGTACTAATATCCGGAGCATTGTTTTTTACCATTTATTTCAGGTTTATCAATTTTAGATTAATTAATACAGCCATTAAGGTGGTTAAAGGAGATTATGATAAAATTGACCATCATTCTGCTGATGTAGCGGAAGGAGACCCCACTCCCGGAGGAGATATATTTGAAACAATAGCAACTGAAGATGCTGAAGGAGAAGTTTCACATTTTCAAGCTTTAACCGCAGCACTTTCAGCAACAGTTGGTTTAGGAAATATTGCCGGTGTTGCTGTAGCCATCTCATTAGGAGGGCCTGGAGCTACCTTTTGGATGATATTAGCTGGATTTTTAGGTATGGCTTCAAAATTCACTGAATGTACTTTAGGAGTGAAATATAGGGAAGTTACACCTGATGGTGTTGTTCATGGTGGTCCAATGTACTATTTATCAAAAGGATTAAAAGAAAAAGGAATGGGAGGTTTAGGCAAAGTATTAGCTATATTCTTTGCTGTTATGTGCATAGGTGGTTCTTTTGGAGGAGGAAACATGTTTCAGGCGAATCAGGCAGCTGCACAGGTTATTGAAAAGACTGGAATTGAAAGTGGTGCTGCAGGAATGATTTTCGGAATTATTATGGCAATAATTGTAGGAGTTGTAATTATTGGAGGAATTAAAAGAATTGGTTCTGTTACCGAAAAAGTCGTTCCATTTATGGCTGTTATCTATGTTGGTGCTGCATTAGTAATTTTAGGAATGAACATAACATCAATACCTGAAGCATTTAAACAAATATTCAATGGAGCTTTTAATTCTAGTGCAGCATTAGGAGGAATAGTTGGTGTATTAATTGTAGGATTCCAAAGAGCCGCATTTTCAAATGAAGCAGGAGTCGGTTCGGCAGCAATTGCTCATTCAGCAGTTAAAACCAAGTATCCTGCCAGTGAAGGTATAGTCGCTTTACTTGGACCATTTATTGATACGGTAATTATTTGTACCATGACTGCTTTAGTCTTAGTGATAACCAATATTGAAGGTAACTTTATAGATTATGGTACGGCAGGGGTACAAGGTATTAAACTAACGGCTACTGCATTTGATACTACCATCCCCCATTTTTCATGGGTAATGGTTCTTGCTGCTGTTCTGTTTGCTATTTCAACTATGCTTTCTTGGAGTTATTATGGTTTACAAGCCTGGAAATTTCTGTTTGGCAAGGGTAAAATTGTGGATATTATTTATAAGGTACTTTTCCTGATATTTATTGTGATAGGTGCATCAATAAGTCTGGGTGCTGTAATCGATTTTTCCGATGCAATGATTTTTGCAATGGTGTTTCCAAACGTAATTGGCTTAGTTATACTTTCTCCTAAAGTTCGTGAGGAATTGAAGATTTATCTGAATAAAATTAAAACGGTAGTTAAATAACATTAACTATCTGTAATCTGATGAACACTAAAGACTACTTTTCTTTTACTCGTGGAGAAAAAAGAGGTGCAACCCTTCTGTTAATAATCATTATTTTTATTATAATAGGTATTCAATTTATTGATTATCTTAAAACAAATCAACAAACCGATTTTTCTCAGTTTGAGAAGGAAATCAACGAATTTGAAAAAGAAATAAAATCGAATTCCAAAGAACAAAATAATAACTATTCCATTGACACTTCCAAAATAGAGTTATTCAACTTTAATCCCAATACCATTTCAGATGAAGAATGGAAAAGGCTTGGCTTTAAAGATTGGCAGATTAAAACATTAAACAACTA
>CAYRAD010000509.1:0-1846 GCA_964422135.1 uncultured Vicingus sp. | reverse complement strand
TTGCTGCCGATCGCTTCACACAGCGCCTCAGACCTGTAGCCCGATGTAATAGTAACTGGTTTGTCAAAGTGGGCACGAACTGGTTCCAATATTTCATAACATACGTTCTCCAAATTTTTTATATCACCTGCTCCTGGTGAGTTATCAATACCTTTACGCGTAGCGGTCATTGATTTTGTCATCTCTTCGAGTTTAAAATGTTTTGATAGTTGCATGATTTTTATTTTGTGAGTAAAGTAAATATAACATATCCCATGCCTGTTATCAAGGCACCAACAGACACCAATAGAATACTCTCTATTCTATGTATTTGTTTTTCAATAGAATGTATTTTATCATGTGTTTGTTTCTGCATAATCCTGCATAACTTTTCATGAGAATTTATTCTCTGTAGTGCATCATCTTTTGCCATTAGGTCCTCGCTGCAATTACTTTATCTGATGGCGATAGTAGCGCCTGTTCACTACGTGTCAACCCATTTATTTTTTGAGGTGACTGTGCCATTAAGTTTTTGGCAGGCATATTAGTTGGTGGTAATGGTGGTGTTTGTATTCTTTGTGAAAGTTTTTGGCCACCGCCTCCACCTTCTTCACCTGAAGGTAATTGCTCACTAAAATAATCAGTAATTTTATCAATAATACTTCTATCAACTTTTTCTTCTGGAGCTAAAGATTTTCTTTTAAATTCTCTTTCAATTGTTTTAAATAATCTTCTAGGATAAAAATAATTTCTAAAGTCATCTGTTTTTTCTAAACCTTTTTCTTTTGCCATCTTTTCAGCATCTTTTATTCTTTTTTTCATACGAGAATCATATCCACTATAAGGAATGTTTCTTCCTCTCAACAAGGAAGTAATTTTTTTAGCTGGCATTCCTCTTTTTTTAAGAATTTTATAAAGCTGTCTTCGTGAAACTCCAACAGCCATTGCATCTTGAAGTACTCTATAAAAATCTTTATTTACTCTGTAGTTTTCTTCTTGTATTGCCATAAATTCTCGGCCCAAAGCTTCCGGTCCTCTTGTTCTCCAATTTTCTAAGTTAAACATAGTCTCTGTTTCAGTTACAGCTCTTGTTCCTCTATTGTATTCTGATATTTTATATTGCATCGTTTGTGGTACATCCACATTGATAATTCTAATTCCAGACAACAATGCAAGAGCTTCATCTTGTAATGATACCGGTCTTCCACTTTTAGTGACATCACCAATCGCTCCTTTATATATTTTCTCGGCTGTTCTTAATCCGCCAGGTTGAATTCCTTCCCACATATGAGCCCAAGATTTTGCAATCTTAGTTCCAATTTCATCATTATCACTATAAACTTTAGCGCCTGTTTTAGTTTCTCCACCTCTTCCTCCAGTAAAAAACCCTGCAGGAGCTACATCATTCCATTTTTCTAATGCAATTGCTTCAGAAATAAATGGTTGAATTGTTTTACCAACTGGTCCTTCACCAAAAGGATTAATCATTTGAAAAAATACTTCGGTTCTTTTTTCGTCATTCATTTTACCCTCTTCTAAAGTTTTCATAAATGCTTCTATTGGTTGAATGACTACATCGTAAGGACTAAAGTATGAAAAATTAATTGCTTTACCTATTCCATCTTTCCATTTATTCATTGGAATAATTGTGGCTCTTGAATTCCATGGAGCAGAAAGACTTCTTTTATAAGCGTCTATTTGTTCTTGACTTACACCAGTTAAATTTTGAGCTATTGTTGAAGCTCCCCAACTAGCTCCCCCTAATGTAACATAAGCTCCTATCATTCTTCTATACACTACTTGTCTTAATAAAGGATTACTAGATGCAGCTTCTTTCTATGCAACATTTCATATATTTGTTAGTAAA
>CAYRAD010000508.1:0-1854 GCA_964422135.1 uncultured Vicingus sp. | reverse complement strand
ATGCTCGCGGAGCAGGGACTATCTTCTCTGAAATTAGCTGACGGAAGCGCTGTAGAGGTTAGAAAATCATACAGTTGCACTATTAAAAAAGATGGTGCTGACGCAGCTTATCAATGGCTTCGAGAGAACGGACTAGAGGACATCATTAAAAATGAAGTTTTTGTAACGTTCGGTAAAGGCGAAGATAACAAGGCGGAGCAATTGCTTGGCCTTGCAGAGCAAGAAGGGTTTGAACCTCAACAAAAATCAAAAGTTGAGCCGATGACTTTGAAGGCTCTCTATAGAGAGCGTATCGAGGCCGGCCTCGATATGCCCTCGGATTCTTTTAACTTATTTGTAAAGGATCAAACTAAAATTAGCCGGAAAAAATGAATCATGAAACAAGGAGAATGAACCATGAACCAAGTAACTAAAAAAGAAAACTCAAGCGTAGCTTTAGCGAGCATGTTTGAGGACGACCAAGCTGGTGGTATGCAAGGAATGGGTAGCGATGATTTTGCTATGCCTTTCTTACGTGTGCTAGGACAGTTGTCACCCGAGACAAACAAACGGGACGCCAAATATGTAGAAGGCGCTGAACCAGGTATGATATTCAATACCGTGACTAAGCAGACATATGATGGTGAGAAGGGACTCAATATTATTCCTTGCGGTTATAAGCGAGAGTATGTTGAGTGGAGTGATAGAGGCGAGGGCACAAGTGCTCCTGTTGCTATCCATCCAGTTAGTAGTGGTATTATTAAAGAAGCCACTAGAGGAGCTGATTGGAAAGATAGATTGCCTAACGGTAACTATCTAGAAAACACAGCGTCTTACTTTGTGTTGACGGAAGATTTGCAAACAGCATTGATATCCATGAAATCTACACAATTAAAAGTGAGTCGTTCGTGGAACTCGATGATGAATAGCATCAAGCTTAAAGGTAAGAATGGTCTATTCACACCGGCTGCATACAGTCACGTGTATAGCTTAAAGACAGTACAACAATCAAATGACAAGGGAACTTGGTTTGGTTGGAATGTGTCTTTAGTTGGCCCTGTACAAGATAAAAATATGTACGAGGCTGCGAAACAGTTTGCTTCTAGTGTATCTACGGGAGCAGTAGAAGCGAAACATGGCGAAGGTGAGACGAAGTCTAAGGACGACGTACCATTTTAATCATGGAAGAGGGCCCGAAGAAAACTCCCCCTTCTGTCGGGCCTTCGCATTATACAACTTTTGAGGACTATTGGCTAGAACAAGATGAGTTGTGGGAATTAAGTTTTAAGGAGTCAGTTAGACAAAAAAAAGAAAGGAAGAAAAAGAAAGATGCCGAGACCAAGAATATGCCCGACGTGTAATAGTAAGTTTGATATAACGAAGTGGCAAAAGAGTAAAATTTATTGCAACGATATTTGTAAACCAACTTGGAGACCTAACTCAGGTGGAGCCATTGGGAGACCAAAGGCTAAGAAATGAAATTTCAAGAAATATTTGAGGGTAACAACAGCGCCTACGGTATAATGAAACTCACCGGAGAGGTGACTGACAAAGGTAAAGCTGTAGCGAAAGCTTTTATAAAAAGAGAAAAAATAACAACACAACTATGGGTAGATCACCTGGAAGGCAAAGAACCTGCTTTAGGTGTTATTCCAATTAACGAGAAAAACGAATGTAGATGGGGTTGTATTGATGTAGATGAATATAATTTAGATCACATATCATTGATGAGAAACATAAAGGGATTAAATTTTCCTTTGGTTACTTTTAGATCAAAGTCTGGTGGCGCACATTTATTTTTATTTGCTAAAGACTTTATCCCTGCATCATTAATGCAATCAAAACTTAAAGCAATGTCAGAAGCTTTGGGTTATG
>CAYRAD010000507.1:0-1862 GCA_964422135.1 uncultured Vicingus sp. | reverse complement strand
ATATAACCTTCAGGGCTTATGGAAGTTACAAATGGTTTTGTTATATCCTGAGTAATTTCAAATCCGTACCAATCAACTCCTAAAATATATAATGTTTTATTTGCAATTACAGTTGTTGTATAATTTCCAACATCTTTATTTGTGGTACTCCAATTGAATCTAAATATTCCATCACTACCACTTGCATTAATCGTCCTATTAACAAGCTGCTGGCCTTTTCCTCTAGTTATATTAACTGGATTCTCAACATAATTTTTTAAGTCAACTGCCCTTAAAGAAGATTTATTATTTGATAAAATCATCCATACTGTTAAACTATAAGTATCTCCAGCAGCTATCGCCTGGTCTGAATTTAAATTAAACCCAACACCATCTGATTCTGTAGTTTTACCCTCAGCTGGATTGTAGTAATCATCATAAGAAACAGAGCCTTTTGTTGAAGAAGCTCCATTTAAGGTAAATTCTTCCACATACAGATTTATTGAGCCTTTTTGATTATTATATTCAGAATACCAATCTCCGGAATTGAATTGGTTTAGTGTATCAGTAAAGGTTAAAGGAGCTTGATACTGATGGACATGATCAAAGGAGGTCGAATTCATTGTTTTTATAAAACTGCTCCAATCTGAATCATAATCCAATAAATAAGCAAACCATAAATTAGCAAATAAAGTGTCAGGATCGTTATTAACACTATTGAATTGAGCAAACAATTCAGCTTTGATCATTATTTCACTTTGCCCAAACCATATTGTGTAATTAAGATCCGCTTTACTGTTTTCCGATGCATTTAAAAATCCAGGAACTTTTATCTTTGAGAATACAGGGCCAGAAGTAATGTTAGCGGTTCCATTTTGATTTAAGAAGTAATTGGTTTTAATTGCTATGGGGACAATGCTGTCATAATAATTAGAAATTCTTGTACCGCCTAAAGTAATATTCCAAATGCTTCCTGCTCCTTGGCGGTTTACATTGCCTTGGTTTGATATATCTTGTCCATTCGCAAATTGCAATGCAATAGATTCTGTTCCTTTATATATTCTAACATAATCTGCGTTATTTGAAGTTCCATCTTTTACAACTGTTCTTGTAGAGCCTGTAAATGTAAATGTTGGTTCGTAAGAAGAGTAATCAACTGCATCCTTATTGCCATTTTCCTCAACATCAAAATAAATAAAGTAGTTTCTTATTGTTGAATTAGGTGTTGTTCCATTCAGAATCCAGCTTACTGTTTCAATTGAATTGTTTACTTGATTGAATCCAGTGTCATTCTTAAACTGATATATTACTTCTATAGATTTATTATTTTTCCATTCCATAACCCTAATGGAATTCATATCAAAAGTTTTTCCGCTAACTCCTAAATCATTAACTAAAACATCAGTAAAGTTTACGTCAAATTCTATTAAACTATCTTTTCTTGTAAGATTGGTTGTATTAATATCAACAGGAATCCTATAAGTCCAATTAGAGTCAAAAAATGGTACTGTAGTATTTCCCCTAATTATATCGATATAAACATTAGCATCAAAAGAATCTAAAGAGCTATTAGTAACATTAAGGGTAATTAATGCTAAATTGCCCTGCTCATAACTTGTAGCGTTAGTATAAATATCGGCAATAATTTGCCTGGGTTTAAATACAGAAACATTAAAGTATGGCAAAGGAGCTACATTAGAAACATTAGCACTATCCGTACAATTAACAGACCAATTATAGTCTCCATCAGGAATATCAAATAAGTAAAAGAAATTTGAAGCAGTCTCGCTTATGGTGCTGTTAGTAATATTTAATTTATCATTAATATATAAGGAACAATTATTTATGTTTGAAGCAAAATCAATAGCAGTATATTCAAACGC
>CAYRAD010000506.1:0-1872 GCA_964422135.1 uncultured Vicingus sp. | reverse complement strand
GTCAGCATCAATCAATGTTTGCATAGCTGTAGCTCTAGTAAGGTAATCCTGATTGGCGAAATTTTCTTCCATTATTGTTCTTATATGAGCAATATACATGCGTCTATATCGAGCTGTATTAAAAATATTTCTCATTAGTGGTCTAGGATAAACCGACACATTGTTGTAATGTAATAATGGATCCATTGTTTTCGCTTCTGCAATGGTAAAACCATTGAAATGAATAGAAGCATCAGCTAATCTATAACTGGCAAATGACATGTTTAAATCCCAAATTATCGGATTAAATTGTCCATTATTATCCCTATATAGGTAATAGTTTTGTGAGTAACCAACGTAACTGTCAAAATTAATTAGAGAATAATTGAAGGCATGCATCCAAAGCGTTCGGTCAACATTTAGGATTTTTTCAATACTATCTGGATACATGTTTAAAGTATCTATCAGGTTGTAAAGTTCCGCCCATCCATAATTCGATTTCAAAGCATAATAAGGATAATAGCTGACACTATCAGTGCCAAGAGCATTATTGAGATTTGAATTTTCACCATATAAATCAACTGTTTCCGGATTACATTTAAAGAACGTATTGTCTGATGAGCCAAAATGTTTTTGCAAAAACTCATTATTAACAGCCTCAACATTTGTATATATTCCTATAAGAGTATCGTTAATAAACAAATTGGCATAATTGGCCTGTGACGCTGGCATATATTTTCTGGCAATCTCATAGGATAATGTTTCCCTCACAAAAGAGGGATCCTGAATTACATTACTTAACTTAAGTTTATCAATATCATTATAAGATTGATTCTTGATATAATTGAGCTTAATATTAAACGGATTTTTTTTCTGATTCACACTAACAGAGCTGTATCCTTTATACCTTACTCCTACACTATCCAATTGCGTCCCGTCAATAACTATTGATGTAGCTACCAAACGATCTCCATTACCTAATACATAAAGACTATCCAGAATATGCTGCCAATTTGGTTGATCAAAATAGAGTTTGATCTCTCTAACCGTGTTGATATCATAAAAGCTGGTTTGTGAATACAAATTTCCTGTGGCTACAACAACAAAACCCAGAAAGAGGTTGATTACTTTTCTCATTCTTTAATGATTGAAACTTTTTTAACAATTGTTTCTTTACCTTCCACTGTTACATGTACGATATATATGCCACTGTCAAATCTGGAAAGATCAACGAAATTAATGTTTGATAGTTGCTTCACTTTTTTACCATACATGTCGTAAATCACAATTTCGAACGAACTGTCATATACAGAAATTCCTGAAACATGGAAAGTGCCTTTTGATGGATTAGGATAAACATCAACATTAACATCAGAAAATTCTTTAACACCAGTAGCTAGTCCACATGGATCTGGGCCTAATAGTGCACTTAATCCAGGATGATCACATTCGTAACGATATGCTTTTGCTGGTCCGGCATTGTATTGCCAAATCATATTATTTAATGAATCTACTTCGTACATATATTGCTGCGAAACGGCTACAAAAAGATCTCCATTAGACATTTTTTCACCAGCTGACTGACCTGAAGAACTTGTTATACAAGTATGTCGCCAGTCGTATGATGTTGGTCCAAAACCAGTATAATTATAGCCCGACAATGGTGGGTTTATAGCATCAACTGTTGATTGATTACTCGATATCCCTTCATTATTAAAAAAAGTAATATATCCTTCGTATGGTCTTCCGGCTTGCACCCATTTAGGATCATGAACGGCACTTGGAATAACCTGAGGGCCAGTACCTCCATAGATAGAAGGATTCCCCCATCGGAATAAGAAATCTCCCCCCATACCGGCATTACCACCTGTATGACCAGCTGCTTCTGCAGTA
>CAYRAD010000505.1:0-1879 GCA_964422135.1 uncultured Vicingus sp. | reverse complement strand
TACACAAAGAGGCAAAGCCTGTTGTGTTTGACAAACCATTTCAGTTACAGAAACTTGCAGTACGTATGATAGAGTTTATGTCACAGAGTAATGGTATTGGCCTTGCGGCTCCACAAATAGGGGTTAGCAAACGTCTATTTGTAATGGCTAGTGATGATTTTAAGGATAGATTTAAATATTTTTTTAACCCATCAGTACTTGAAAGTAGTAAAGAAACTAATATTGATATAGAAGGATGTTTAAGTTTTCCAGGAAAATTTTTAGAAATAGAACGTCCAAATTGGATTAAAATAGAATACCATGATTATTTAGGCAACAAGTTTGCTGATGAAGAACTCAGCGGTTATACTGCTAGATGTTATTTGCATGAACTAGATCATTTAGATGGTATTACTTTTAACGAACGAGTTAACGTATACGATGCTTGAATCAAATCCTGAAATTGATGGAATAGTAGAAGAAGCAGTTAAAATTGCTCAATTTTACAAACATGCATTTGTGACTATAGAACATGTATTAATGGCATTAATGCAGACTGACAATTTTAGAACAATGTTGACAGAGTACGGTATTGATTACGACAGTTTATATACTGAAGTGGTTAATGTTATTGAAACTAAATTTACTGATATTATAGATAGTACAACAAGTCAACCTAAAAAGACTCACGCTCTTGAACGGGTTTTTAGTAGAGCTTTTACTCAAGTATTGTTTAGTGGACGACAAAAATTCCAAACAATTGATCTATTCATTAGTATTACTAATGAACCACATTCGTATGCCGCTTGGTTAATGCGTAAGTATGGAGTTGAGCAGGATGGATTAATTGATTTTTATAATACAAATTATTGTGGTCCAAACGATAAAAATAGCATACAAAATAAAGCATTACAAATTTTAGAAGAATACTGTAGTAATTTAAATACACTTGTTGATGAAAATAAAATAGATCCTGTTATTGGACGACATAGCGAAGTAAACGATATAGCAGAGACATTAGCACGTAAATCTAAAAACAATGTTATAATGGTGGGCGATGCTGGTGTTGGTAAGACAGCAGTAGTAGAAGGATTAGCATATAGAATACAGCATAAAGATGTCCCTTCCAACTTATTGGATCATACCATTTATAGTTTAGAAATTGGTGCATTACTAGCAGGCAGTAAGTACAGAGGTGAGTTTGAGGAAAAAGTTAGGCACGTTATTATTGCATTAGAAAAATTAAACAATTGTATACTGTTTATTGATGAAGCACATATGATGAGTGGTGCTGGAACAACTAATAGTAGTGGCGGTCCTGACTTTAGTAATATGCTAAAACCTGCTTTATCACGCGGACATATTAAAGTTATAGCAAGCACAACTTGGGAAGATTTTAGAAAAAGTTTTGAAAAGGATCGCGCATTAATGAGACGATTCTTTAGACTAGTTATTGACGAGCCATCGCGCCAAGAGTCAATTGATATACTAATGGGTATTAGAAAATATTATGAAGATTTTCATAGTTTAGAGATGACTGACGCGGCATTAGAAACAGCAGTAGATAAAAGTATTAAGTTTATTACAGATAAAAAATTGCCTGATAAGGCAATTGATTTAATAGATACTGCCTGTGCTAAACGTAGGGTAAGTGGAGACAATAATAGAATAATTGATGTTGAAGAAATATTACAACAAGTAAGTAAAATAGCACGTATGCCAATTGACCAACTACGCACTGAAAAATCAGATAATGTTATTCATTTAGAAGGCAATTTGCGTGGTGTTGTATTTGGTCAAGAAGAAGCGATTGATAAAATATGTGAAAAAATATATATTGCTAAGGCAGGACTAAAGGACATTGATAAACCTACAGCATCGTTCTTGTTTACAGGTCCAA
>CAYRAD010000504.1:0-1880 GCA_964422135.1 uncultured Vicingus sp. | reverse complement strand
TTGATTTCAGGAGTACCATTTACTGTAAGCATAACAGGGATACTGACTAAAGGATTTGCAGGATCATCAGAATCAAAAGTAATGTATCCTGAATAAGTTCCGTTAGGTAAGTTTCTGGAATAAAAACGAGCTGTAACAGTAGTATTACCACCAACACCAACCGTGCCCGACTGGGGTAGTTCTGTGAGCCAACCTAATGGACGGTTAAACGAAATAACGTCTCTGACTCCTGGAGAAGTAACACCTGTTGCCAAATTTCCTATTACTGTATTGGTAGAAAGATCTATAATTGTAACATCCATAGGAGAGTTATTGGGATTACTGACGTAAGCATAACTTCCTGTTCTGTCAATTGCTATTCCCCAAGCATTATCAAATCTGGCATCAACTAATGTACTTACTATTGTATTTGATGTAGTACTTACTTCGTAAAGCTGACTATTCCATTTATCGGTTACATAAACAGATGAGCCGTCAGGTGTAATATCTAACTCGGATGGTCGATTTAAGCCTGAAATTGTAGTAATTATTGTCATAGTTCTGGTATCAAAAACCACTATTTCTCCATTCCAATTAGAAGAAACATAGGCTATAGTTCCATCAGGTGTTAAAACAATTGACCGTAACGAAGAGGTAGTATTTTCTGTAGCTTCAATTACTCCGGTTAAAATATTATATTTAATAAATGCTGCTGTACTTTCCTCACATACTATATAAGCATGAACGCCATCAGGAGCAATAGCAATTTCCTGAATTTCACCAAACCCAGGTGTAGTACTTAACACAGTACGGGTAGCTACATCTATGGTGGTCAATGTTCCATCCCATCGATTTCCGACTAATGCCAATGTACCATCTAATGAAAATGCAATTCCTGTAGGTCCATTTCCTACAGGTATAGTAGCTAATAATGATCTGTCGGATGTTTGAAAAACGCTAACGCTATCGACCGTATTATTAGATATCCATAATTGCGATCCATCCATACTAATAGTTCCTCTAATATCACCTGTTCCAGAGAAAATATTATTCCCCACAACTGTGTTGGTTGATGGATCGATAACTGAAAAAGTTGATTCATCCATATTACATGAATAGATACTATCAAACGGAAAATAAGTATCACCTGCTGAAAAATTTAAAGGAGATGCACCAAGATTAGAAACTGTAATGGTCACATCCGTAGAATCATCACAACTATTAATAACAACATTTATTGGTGATGGAGAGACTGATATTGTTTGAGCCAAAATATTCTTACCAAAATCACAGCAGAATATTAAAAAAATTAAAATTGGTATTTTTAGTGCTTTCAAGGGCATGAAAAGAAACTATGTAAATTTAGTCAATAAATAAAAAGTATTATTTAATAAATTTTTAAAAATTAAGAAGTAAATATATCACTTTTTGTTTAATTAATTATCATTTTTCCCATATATTAGCATACTTTTTTAATGCTTTTATCATTGTGAAAAATTTTATCATTACCATATTGTTTCTATTCCTTATTCCTGTTGCTTTTTATGCACAACCACTTAACAATGAACAAGGTGAGTCTGAAGACAACAACACCGAACAAATTAAGCAAAAATTAAAAAAAATTAACCAATTCATGAGCAAAAGCAACTATAAAGATGCCCATGACTTATTAGCTGAAGTTGTACAAAATGATTCATCTAATTATAATGCAAATTTTAAACTTGGGCTCTGTTTGCTAAAATCGTTAAACGAGCAAGAAAACGCATATACTTATCTAGATAAATCTACCCATAATATGGTGGACAAATATGATTTTACTGATGTTGATCAAAAAGCAGCGCCTTGCGATGCACTATATTTTTTAGGCAAAGCCTATTTTGCTTTAAACGAACCAGATAGTG
>CAYRAD010000503.1:0-1887 GCA_964422135.1 uncultured Vicingus sp. | reverse complement strand
CATGTCGCCACAATTGGATAAATTTAATAGAGAAAAATGGGCAGATTTAGAAGGATTAATGCGTGGTTACATATACAACCATCCCGAAACACAGATTTATGTGGTTACTGGTCCTTTATTAAACGATAGCTTATTAAAAATTGAACGGGGAGTGAACAAGGTAAGTATTCCAAAGTATTTTTTTAAAGTGGCCTTAGATATAAAAAACAGGAAAGCCATTGGTTTTATTATGCCTAATAAAAAGATTTCTTATCCTGTATCGAGTTTTGCCGTAACCATTAACGAAGTGGAAGAAGTAACAGGCATTAATTTCTTTTACCAGTTAAATGATTCTTTGGAGGAAGCATTAGAAAGTCAGAAAAATGTTGCTAATTGGGTTCCCGAAGCTCAAAAAGGAGACGTTGACCCTGCTTATCCACCGAGTTTACCTCCGGGAACTTTTAACACCATACAGGCCAAACAATTTATTAACTCCAATAAAAAAGTAAAAATTGTTGGTACTGTTGTTAGTGGACGAACTACCATTAAAGGTAATTTAATGTTTAATTTAGATAAAAAATATCCCAATAGCATTTTCACTGCATTCATTTCAAAAAAAAACATCATCAATTTTGCTTACGACCCATTAGAAGAATGGTTGGGTAAAAAAATCACCTTAACCGGAAAAATTTCTAAATTTAAAGATAGTGACTTTCCAATTATGTTCATCGAAAAAGAAGAAGCTGTAAAAGTATCTCAAGATGGCAAAATGATTATGATAATAGGGGATGAGTAGCTAATAATCTGCTTTAAAAAAAGCTAGCGATTCCAGATTAATTAAATGTACTTCCTCATAATAAAAATGCAATATATATATGTAAGAATAACCTAATTTTGCCATTCGCATGGCACCTTCTTGGCATAAGCCCACACCATGACCAAACCCTTTACCTTTTAAGATTATGTTTTTACCGTCAGGGATTACATCAAATTGGGTTGATTTTAGCTTAAAATCCTTCCTAATGTTTACAAACGGAATTTTCACATTGTCTTTCTGGTAATACTGCTCGCGGGTAAGCTGAAAGTATTCTGTGGCACATTTATAATCTAGATTAACATTGGAAGTATTGTATTTTTTGAGGTATTTTATCCAGGTGATTTTTGGAATCACTTTGGTCCAGGTGGCATTGTTTTCGTGTAGGCAAAAAGTATCTTTTACCGACCTTAAATAGTAGAGTTGTTGTTTCCATACTTCTTCGGCATTGGCTGTTTGCCCGCCACAGTTAGAAAAAAAAGTTGCGGTAATTAAATTAATGTCGCTATCCACAATAACAATTCCGGAAGTCGATTGAGCAGCTTCTTTAACTTTATCCGAACTTGTTTTATGATTATATGCCTGACAATGAACCTTATCACACAAACTGAATCCTTCTGCCTTGTGCCGGTTAATATTCTTTAAAGCATAAGTACGGCAAATGATGGCTTGCAGTTTAAGGTATTCAAAGGGTGGGCTTTTACCAACTTCCGATTGTACAACACCTGCCACATAATTATCAATATCAATATTATTTACCAATTGCATATAATTGTAATAATTATGTAGGTTGACAATTAGATTATCCTCGTATGTCTTAATATGTTTACTAGAAGGTGTTTTTATTTTAAAAGAATTTTCCTTGGAAATACCAATAAAATTGACCTTTTTAAACCTTCCGTAATCAACATCAAGGGAAGAAATGGAAATTTCATCTTTCACATATTTTAGTTCAAGTATTTCTGTATTGTCAATATCCAGTAATTTACCTTTTTCGGTAAAAATGCTGTAATTACCGACTTCAGACATAAAAACGAAGGAAGTAATTTTATAGGAACTAAAAATACCGATGTTTATCATTTCCGAATAAACAT
>CAYRAD010000502.1:0-1888 GCA_964422135.1 uncultured Vicingus sp. | reverse complement strand
TTTCTGGATTCTTATCCATCCACATACCTCTACCAATTTCATGTATACTCTTATGCTTATCAATAAAGTCTTCGAATATTTTACTAAGCTTTAATATATTCATAATCGTTCACTCTCTTTCTATTGTTTTTTACCTTTGTTACTTTCATTGTTGCAGAACTAAATGGATCTGAATTTACATAATTTAATGGCATCAAAGTTATTTTATTTTTAAATACTGGTTTTGTAAATTCCACTATTTTTTTCCACTTGTTTGCCGTTTGTTTATTATGAAATGGACCCCAAGAAGTCATACATTTATTTAGTGTAGCTGTTATTATATACATCATATTTTTCCTTTCTTTCCTTTCATATCCTCTATATAGGACTTTGTGAGAGTTTTGTCAAGTCACAATTATAAGAAATTGTACGTCTACATTCTGTGGTTGAATTAAAGGGATATACACCATGTAGTAGGTCATAAGGAAATATGAACAATTCTCCAACTTTTGCATCTACTCTACATTGATTATAACTTAACATTCCACCGCTTCCAATAAATTCTAATTGACCATTATTTGGATTATCTTTTCTTGAATATTCTTCTCCATATGTTTTTGGTTTTTTTAACATCATAACAGAAGATAAACCTAAGAAACTTTGTTTACCTGTGTGATGATGCATTGGATTATATTCGTTAGCTTTCATTTCATTTACCCATGCAGAAGATAAATTTAAATTATATATTATTTTACAGTGCATTAGATATGTCATAAAACAACTTCTAAAATATCCTTTTACTTCGTTGGATAATTTATCATCTATCTTATGTTCATCTACTATTTTTCCTGCAAGATGTTCATTATGTTTTTTTAATTCTTTTATGTTATTGTCGTAAGTTAAATTAATCTCGTCAACAATTTTTGCAGGTGTTTTAAAAAGTAAAATTTTTTGTCCTAAGTATATTACTTCAGATAGACTCACCTTCTACCTTTTCTTCCTTTTCCTCTATATTTACCCATTCTTTTTTCATGTTTATTTCTCCTTTTCTTATGTCTTCCTGGTCTCTTTCTAGGTTTATCTCTCTTATATGTATTAACTCCCCACTTTGGTGCTTTGGCCATTATACCTCAGGTTTATTTTCCTTTGTGTTTTGTGCAAGAGGTAAATAGCTTATTTTTCCATTTATTTTTTGTTCTAGATCAGAGCCACAAGTTATACATCTGTAATGATCTTTAGTTAAAGATACCAACATTGTAGGCATATCACACATTGGACATACACCGTGTGTTATATCTGGTTCAAATTTAGTTTTTTGAAAAAAATTTTTCACTTTAATACTAATAAAATAAGTATTGCTAAAAGTATATACCCTTGATGGTTATTAACAAATTTTCTTATTTCTTTTAAAAATGCTCTCATCCTACTACCTTCCCTCCTGACCACTTCATCTCGGGTAGGCCGTTTTCGTAGCTTTTCCCGTCGTAAGTCAAAACTTGTTTTCTATTTGCACCAGCTTCATTGTAGCTAACGTGCACCCAGCCACCTGCCGGATCATCCTTGTCGAAGTATTCCATAATCAGCTGGTCAAAATCTACGTTATTAGAAATCCAGTAAGCTGTCTTAATGTTTGGAACACCTGCTATTTCGAAATCAACCGCCTGGCCCTTTGCATGTTGCGACGTTTTTTTGCTGCCGATCGCTTCACACAGCGCCTCGCTGCGGTAGCCCGATGTTATTGTAATTGGTTTGTCAAAATGTGCACGAACCGGTTCCAATATTTCATAGCATACGTTCTCCAAATTTTTAATATCACCGGCTCCAGGTGAGTTGTCAATCCCTTTCCGCGTCGCTGTCATCGACTTTGTCATCTCTTCAAGTTTAAAGTGTTTACTAAGCTGCATGATTT
>CAYRAD010000501.1:0-1893 GCA_964422135.1 uncultured Vicingus sp. | reverse complement strand
TTTCTAAAAGCAAATACAGCATTAGCATCTTTCCATTTATCTGTATTAACAATATATTGACCATCTATTACTTCTTTATTTATTTGTATTTCTTTGCCTATTTTTTTTAAAGTTTTTAAATCTATACCACTCATAGCTAATGATGAAACTTCATTTGGAGATAATGGTTTAGTTAAATATTTTTCTGCTAATTTTGCTATTTTATTACTTGCTAATAAAGAAGTTGTTTCTTTTGCAAACGTATTCCACACATTTAAACCATTTAATAACATCATTACATTTGTAGAATTATGTAATGCAGTTTCAAATTTTGTTCTATTACTAAATATATCTCCAACATCAGCTAAAGCCATTTGTCTAACAGATAATTGTAATTCTAAAGCTTGACCTACATTTTGTGTTTCAATTCTATTCATTTTTCTTAAAGTTTCATTTAAACCGCTTTTTTTAATCCATAAAGAATGAAAACTATTCATAAAATCTTTTAATCCATGACGCATTATAACTAAACCTGCATCTGGTAAAGATGATAATGTAGCTCCTCCCATAAAAGTAATTACATTAAAAGATTTTAAACCTCTAATCATTCTAGAAGTTATATTATGAGGATCTTCAGGTGCGCCAAAAGTACCTCTAATTCTACTTACTAATCCTTTAACATCTCTAATATTGTTTTCTAATTCTAATTTTAATTCTTTTTTTCTTTCTGGCGTTTTAGCTTTTTTTATTAATTCATTTGATTGTTCAGTAATTTCATTTAATGCATTTTTTAAAGTAATATCACCAAATTGTTTTGTTAAAATAATATCTGTACCCATAGTTCTAGCATAATGTTTAATTAATTTTTCTACATCGTTAACTAAATATGGTGCTAATTCAACATCAGGTATTTTTAACATTCTTTGTTTAGAAGAACTAGCTTCAGTAATAAATTGTTCAGTTATTAAATCATCTGCATCATCAATTTCAGGATAAGGTTTTTGTCTTAAAATAGTTAAAATAGTATCATCAGCTTGTTCATGCGCTTTTACTAATGATATATTTGGTTTTTCTATTTGAATATATTTAACAATTAAATTTCTTAATCCCATTCTATCTGCTTCTATAGCAGAATGATCGTAAATACGATTTAAATAACTTATTCAGTTATTTTGCATAGGACCTAAACTATGTAATTTATTCATATTAGATTTTATTAATTTAATTTGATTATTTATTTTATCAATTTTTGATTTATTTGTAGTTTTAGAAAGAGCAATTTCTAACTTTTCTATTTTTCTTTCAAAAGGTTTTTGATATAATTTAGCATCATAAGCTTTTTTATCCATGTCATTATACCAAGATCTTATTATTTTAGAAGCATTAACAACTTCTGGTATAGAATGACGTTCTCCTTGCCTTAAAGCTAAACTAACTTCTTCCATAAATTTACTTCTCATCATTATACTTTTAGCATTTCTATTTCTTATAGAATTAATTTTTATAGATGCTAAATTTAAACTATTTCCTAAAAATCCATCTTGTGGTTGTTTTCCTGCATGTATAACAAATTGAGATTCAACAGAAGTTAATAATTTT
The DNA here is from genome assembly GCA_964422135.1 of uncultured Vicingus sp. Classification (GTDB taxonomy): domain Bacteria; phylum Bacteroidota; class Bacteroidia; order Flavobacteriales_E; family Vicingaceae. Next base: position 315 of record CAYRAD010000501.1, on the reverse strand, counting down.
GACAAAGGAGCATAAACTTCTAAATTTACTAAACTATCTACATTATAAGCTGTAGCTATTCCTTTATAATTACCTTGTGTATGAGCGGCTATATCTACTAATCTTGGAGCAATTAATCTTGAACTTAAATTACTACTATTCATTAATCGCCATACAGGATTCCAACCCATTTTTTCAAATTTTATACCAGTTTCTTTAAACCCAGCATTTTCTAATTCTATAGCATAATTAGTTTTTTTAGATTTCCAATTATTATAAGCATTAGATTTTATAACACTATTAAAAGTATTTGTAATTTCAACATTTTCAAAAACT
>CAYRAD010000500.1:0-1894 GCA_964422135.1 uncultured Vicingus sp. | reverse complement strand
TCTTCTTCTTTATCAACTGAAGGCGTGTCTATTAATAAATGTTCAACACCATTTTCGATTAAAAACTGAACAGCTTTAACATCAATAAATGCAGGATTTTGACCAGAGTATTGTTTGGATAATTTAGTGATGTTATTAGGCAAAGTTCTTATTACAATAGCTTTTGCCCCGTTATTTTTCCATGTTTTTTTTACCTGTTTTAAGGTTATTATTGTATTCCCATTAATTTGTTCCGGAGTAATACTTACTAGATTTGCCAAAAAAAAGAACTCTTTTAAACATTGATTGATAGTATAATGCTCTTTACTGATATGTCCAACACATTCGGTGTGTGTACCATGACCATGTGGGTTGAAAAAAATATTCCTGAAATTTACCGAGCCCCCCAAATTTACATCTCCTACAAAACTGTTAGACTGCACAGCTTCAAATTTAGGCTCTTCAACATACCAGGCGGTAACATTGTCTTGGGTATTTCTTAAGGGTATAGAAATATCGATCGGTTTAGCTAAATCTATTTTAAAAGTTTTATTGTTATGGTTTATCTCTGCTTTCATTCTATATAAAATAAATCTGAAGTAATTTTATCTGCTATTAAAATTCCCTGTTCCGATAAAATTACTTTATTATTGAATTGATGAAGATAAGAAGAATTTAAATATTGTTCTAATTCCTGCTCAAAATGCTCATTAATTTCAAGCTTAAAATGTTGTTTGATGTAAGTAATATCAATGCCCCACATCGTTCTTAAACGAGTTAATATGTATTCGTTATAAGCTATTTTTTCATCAATAATTTCTTCTTCTGAATAATTCCCATTTTCATTTATTGCCTTTATATATTTTATGTTGTTGGCTACATTCCATATTCTTTTATGATTTAAAAACACACCTCTATCCCTTCTTTTTAGAGGAGAACTCTTTAAATAGGAATGTGCTGAAGGTCCAAAACCCAAGTATTCTTCTCCTTTCCAATAGTTGCTATTATGTTGTGATAAAAAACCTTCTTTGGCAAAATTGGAAACTTCATACTGATCTAATCCCATTTTTTTACATTCTTTCATTAACAATTGAAATTGCTCCATCGATTTTTGCTCTTCCAATGGTAAAATCTTTCCGGATTTTATCTGATGTCCAAGTGCTGTTTTGGGTTCTGCAGTTAAACTGTAAGCTGAGAGATGAGGGATATTTAATTCCTTAACTTTAGCAAGATTTTCTAACCAATTTTCATTGGTAAGAAGCGGTGAGCCGTAAATCAAATCAATGGTAATGTTCTCAAAACCTACATCCTGGCTCAATTTTATACTATTCTCTGCTTCTTTAGCATTGTGTGCCCGATTAAAAAATTTTAATTCATCATTATTAAACGATTGAACTCCTATGCTCAGACGATTTATGCCTGAAGTTTTTATCTGTTTTAGCTTTTCCTTCGATAAATCATCAGGATTACATTCAATGGTAAATTCTATTTTTTGGTCTATCGAGAAATTTTTATATATCGTATCAATAATAAATAATAAATCCTCACTATTAAGTATTGACGGTGTGCCCCCTCCAAAATAAATAGTTTTTATTTCTCCTGAAAGGAGGTGTTTTTTGCTTTCAATTTCTTTACCGATTGCCTTAATAAGCTCTTTCTTGTATTTTAACGAAGTTGAAAAATGAAAATCGCAGTAACTGCAACTTTGTTTACAAAATGGAATATGTATATATATACCTGACAAGAGTTAATAGTTAAATAATAGAATGATGGAATAAGCAAGAAGAGACATTCATATTAAAGCATTGAAACATTCTAACATTCTAGCATTATTTATTAAGTACAATCCTGAATGTGGTTCCTGTGTTATCCGATTGTTTAACAAATATTTTTCCAGAATGATAACTTTCAATAA
>CAYRAD010000499.1:0-1903 GCA_964422135.1 uncultured Vicingus sp. | reverse complement strand
TATAAATGATTTTATTAAAAAAATAACTGAGGAATACAACGAGATTTTAATGTGTGATATTCTCCCAGATTCAAAAGAGAAAAAGAATTGTCAACAAGAGGAAATAGTAGATGTAATTTTAACTTGTTTAAATGCTTTAAGACATTTTGAAGACAATGAAAAAGTTATATATTTGTTAAACAAAAAAATAAACAAAAACTATGAAAGATCAAAGTTATAAAGACTTTTTAAAGTCTAAGCAAAACGAACATATATCAAGTGGATTTGATGTTGATGATTCAGATTTAAACTCTAACTTATTTGATTTTCAAAAACACATAATAAAGATAGCATTAAAAAAAGGTAGATTTGCAATTTTTGAGGATTGTGGATTGGGAAAGACTATACAGCAATTAAGCTGGGCGGAGGCAGTTTATAATAAAACAAATCAACCAGTACTAATACTAGCCCCTTTAGCTGTTGTTAAGCAAACTAGAAACGAGGCTTTAAAATTCGGTATTGATCAAAATTCATTTGATATAACTAATTATGACCAAATGAAAAATATAGATTGCAGTTTGTATTCAGGTGTTGTTTTAGATGAGAGTAGTATATTAAAAGGTAGGGATGGTAAATTAAGTAGGTTAATAATTGACACTTTTAAATCAACTCCTTTTAAATTAGCTTGTACTGCTACACCGTCACCAAATGACCACATGGAGCTGGGGCAACATTCAGAGTTTTTAGGGGCTATGTCATATCTTGAAATGTTAGCAATGTATTTTGTTCATGATGGCGGGGAAACATCTAAATGGAGATTAAGGAAACATGCACAGGATGACTTTTGGAAATATGTATGTACATGGAGCATATCTTTAGATAATCCTAAAACATTAGGATTTAATTCAGATGGATACGATTTACCAGAAATAGAATATATTGAACATATAATACCAGTTGAAAATAATACACAAACATTATTCGGAGATGTTGCTGTTAGTGCTACTGATTTACATAAGGATTTAAAAAGATCTTATGGATTAAGATTATCAAAGACTAAAGAAATAGTAAATTCTAATGATGAACAATGGATAGTTTGGACTTTAAAAAATGATGAAGCAAAAGACCTTAATAATGAAATATTTGATAGTGTAAATGTTCAAGGGTCTGATAAGCCAGAATTAAAAGCTAAAAACTTAAACGGATTTGCTGATAGTGAATTTAGGGTTTTAATAACAAAAACATCAATAGCATCCTTTGGGATGAATTACCAACAATGTAGTAATATGATATTCACATCTTACGACTTTAAATTTGAGGCTTTTTATCAAGCTGTTAGAAGGTGTTATAGGTTTGGTCAAAAGAATAAGGTTAAGGTTCATATATTAGTTCCCGAGAGTCAAATAAATGTTAGAAATTCAATATTAGAGAAAGAAGAAAAGCATAAAACAATGATTAGTGAAATGTCTAATTATTCAGCTAATACAGACTATAAGTTAAATAAAAGCAAAGTTATGATAAATAATAAAGAAATAAAAACAGATAATTATCATTTATTAAATGGTGATTGTGTTCAAGAATCTAAAAAGATAAAGGATAATTCAGTAGATTTAACGGTATTTAGTCCGCCATTTGCTGAGTTATACGTTTATTCTGATAAAGCCGAGGATATGGGTAACGTATCGAATTACAAACAATTTGAAGAACACTTTAAATATTTAATACCTGAAATTAAAAGAACTTTAAAAAATGGAAGAATCTGTGCGGTTCATTGTATGGATTTACCAATTCAAAAAGGTAAAGAAGGTTTTATTGGATTGAGAGATTTTAGCGGAATGTTGATTGATTGGTTTACTAAAGAAGGATTTATTTATCATGCTAAAACTACAATATGGAAGAATCCAGTAACAGAAATGCAAAGAAC
>CAYRAD010000498.1:0-1913 GCA_964422135.1 uncultured Vicingus sp. | reverse complement strand
ACAGTAAATGAGAACCAAACATCACCACCCATATAATTGGCACAATTTGGAGTAGCAAAAGAAGTTCCTGCACCAACCGTTGTGCTGGTTACACATGGGCCATCAACAGTTACCGGGGTTGCTGTGCATGGACCATCATTAGGAACTCCGCCACCGCCTCCACCACCATTGTCTGTAACACAAAGTTGTATAGGACCAAATGAGTTATTACCATATTCCCAAATTTGAATATATACAACTGAGCCAGGAGTTAACAATGAATTTGTTATTAATGACAATAATCCAGTACCGCCATCATCATTACAAGAAGACAAAGTTAAAGAATTGCAAGCCCCTGTCCACAAGGCCATTCCGCTATCAGTAAAACCTAAAGCATCGATTGTTTCAAAAGTAAGGTTGCCAGAAGCCGGCACTGTAACAGCAAACCAAATGTCTCCACCCATATAATTGGCACATCCGGGAGAGTTCCCGGAATCAGTCATTCCTGTATTATCTTCTGTTAAACATTGGCCAGCAGATATTGGTGTAGCCGTACATGGTGTGTTTTGTGCATTAGCAAGACTTCCGAATAATAAAAATGTAAGCCCAGTAAATAATTTTTTAGTAATATTCATAAGTATAGCTATAAATTAATTTATTGTCCATGATCTTTAGTTGTTAAGGGATGAGCATGAATCCAATCAACAATATTTTTCTCATAGATAGCATCGTCTTGTACTCGATTTCCAGTATTTGTATGTTGTGGAAAACCGGGTATTTTCTTGTACTCGTATTTTTCAATATGTGTATTACGTTCATATTTTGCTGCTGCAAGCGTTTTGTATGCCATATCATACCAATTGTTTGCAATTGCTTTTTCATTTTCTTCAGGATTATTTTTTACATAATCAATTTTTGTTTGGATTTCATCTACTTTAAACTGATAATCTACCAGGTTCCATTCGTCCTGATTTATTTTGTCTTTACTGTATTGTAGCCCTTCAGGTATTTTAATTGGTTCTTGAGAATACAGACTTAATGATGTTAAAAATGTAATTGTAATAAGAAATAATATTTTCATTTCGTTAAAATTTTAAATATATGTTATTTTTGCAACAATTATTACCTTGTTTGTTAAATAAACTTAACGCACAGCGTTAAGACGTAGAAAAATTAATAGGGTTGCCTTAAAGTGTAAGAAATGGCTATAAAAAAAATATAAGTACCCTAAAACACAATAAAACAGCAATTTAAATAAAAAATAAAGAGGAGAAATCTTTCTCCTCTTTAAAAATATAAAATATTATGAATTATTGCACTATTTTATCAAAAAAACTTGATCCTGATGTTTGTAAGGCACACCATCAGCATCATAAGTAATGACTTGCCAGAAAAATGTTTCTTCATTTAGTAATTCACCTGTATTGTTTAATCTACCATTCCAAGGTTGGTCCCTGTTAGTAGTTTTATATATCAGCTTGCCAGCTTTGTCTATAATTGTCATTTCAAATTGAACATCCCAACCTAATAATGCTTTAGGTATAAATTCATCATTAGTGCCATCTCCATTTGGTGAGAAAGAATTAGGAGCAAAAAGGTTAAAGTCTTGTTTAATGGTAACATTTTTTTGTGTCGAATTGTAGCATCCATAACTATTCTTAACAGTTAACATTACCTGAAATTCTCCTTTCTTGTTATAAATCGTTTTTGGATTTTGAGAAGTTGATGTTTCTCCATTGCCAAAATTCCAGGAATAAATATTGTTACTTTCTATGTCTTTACTGGAAAATTCTGTGTAAGGGTATTTTAGTTTATTATCATCATGACTTAAAGAGATTTCAGCATAACTAAAATCAGCGATAGGGCGTGGTAAAATTACAACTGCATTTCTTTTGATATGTCTTGATTCGGCACCTGTTTTTTTATTCACAATA
>CAYRAD010000497.1:0-1918 GCA_964422135.1 uncultured Vicingus sp. | reverse complement strand
TATTCTTTTCTAAATCTTTTTCAGCTAAAATTAAAGAAGTTTCTATGGTTGTAATTCTTGATACCACTCCAAAATAAGCCCAAACTCCCAGAGCTACCGCTGCTATAATACTCAGCAGATTTCGAATAGGCATAGCTACACTGGTGTTATCGCTTAATTTCATTGTACTTTCTTTTTTACACCTTTACACATCTCTCGTACAGCAGCAAATTGATCTCCTAGTTGAAGGTCTTTATATTTTCCGCAAGTGCGAAGCAGCTCTAACTCCTGCATAAGACGATTATTTTCTTGCATTAATTCAATTTGTTCATTGTTACATGTGCTTTGTAAAGGCCAACTAAAACGAATACCAATTTTTCCTGAATCTGCAAAGTAATCGCTGTCACTATCCATTCGTCTGTCATAGTCATAACGATCTATTTCGGTGTATAATTCTACACGGCCTCTTTCACAAGAATTACTATAGAGATAATCATTTCTTCCTTGAGCTTTATAACTAAATAAACAACACACAATTATTAAAAGCATTAGAACAATTAAGAATATTCTTTCGTTTTTCATTAATATCCACCAGTAATTAAATTATTCATATCCTTTAAGTCATATTTAAATTGTCTAATTGAATCAATATTAGTTCGTACTTGTTCTTCTAATGCACGCATTTCTGCATCACTTGCTGTCTCATACATTAACTTTTCTATAGCTTGAAGTTTCGCCTCGATACGCCCTACCCATGTCACCATGTCGGTCATTTCACGAACGAGCTCCTCCCTGGCTTCAGTATAATTGTTTGAATTTCTTGATGTACGCTCATTATAAATCTGATGTATATTATCTATTTCTAATTGAAGAAGTGCGATTGCATCTTCATTATCATCAATTGTATTATTTAATTTATTTATGTAGTTAATTCCACCATATGCCCCTGCAAGCAAAGATAATACTACAGGTATGGAAGCAATATATTTAAGCATCGTCTTTTTTCCTTTGTGTTGGTAGTCGTGTTCCTCCTACATATAAACCAAACCATGCAGCACCGGCACCTACAATAACAGATACAAAAGCTGATTGTGCATTTGTAGGATCAGGTAATTGCATAAACCATTCGGTTGTACGCCAGAATGCTATTCCGTATAAAGTAATTAATAGTCTAGGAAAAATTCTCCATGCTGATAATCGTTCTGGTGTCATTTAACATTTCCATCTTCTCCTTGCTTGCCTTAGCCTCGAATTAGGATTTTTAGCTGCGCCAGGAAATTTTTTCATTTGTCCTGCACTACGTGCACAATATGATTTGCGCCGATTTGCAGCTTTGGAACCTTTTTTAACTTTTCCAGTTACAGCCGTTTTTAATTTTGAACCAGGATTATCTCGGCGATATTTTTTTACCCCAGCCTTAGTCATTCCCGCTCCAGACTTTGTGGAGCGGAAATATTTTTTTGTTTTTGGTGGTTGCTTGTCTCTTGTTCTAGCCATAAATTACATTAACTTTAGTAGCGTGATTGAAGAAAACATAAAGATCGGTATCAAATTTTAATCCCATTTCAGGAAAAGAAAATTGAATCAGGTCCTCTGCTCCTGCTTTAATAGCAGGGGTAACTTGAGTAAATTTAACAGTTCCACCTGAACCATTATCTATCAAATCAACTCTGCCTTCAGTTCCACCACATTGAACAGTTAATCCTACCACACGAGCAGGAGCAGATAAAATCCTTTCAGGACTATTACCCGTTGCTGTTTGTGTAACTTTAGTAGTTACTTGGCCACTAGAAGTTAATTGTTTAGTTTTTAAAGCCTCCATTATTAACTCCAAGGATTAGCGAATGCACCGTTTCCGATTAATTGTGCTTCAACTAACCAAAGTAAACCATCAACAGCTCTACATCTAATGTGAGCTCCTTCTAGTCCACCTTTAGTA
>CAYRAD010000496.1:0-1924 GCA_964422135.1 uncultured Vicingus sp. | reverse complement strand
AAAAAAAACAAGGTAAATGTAATTACCTTAGGCTGTTCTAAGAATTTATTCGATTCTGAAGTAACCATGACTCAGCTTAAAGCCAATGGTTTTGAGGTGGAACACGAAGCCCAACAAGATGATTCAGAAATTGTAATCATAAATACATGTGGATTTATAGATAATGCCAAAGAAGAATCTGTAAATACAATTTTACGTTATGCGGAGGCAAAAAAAGAAGGGCAAGTAGATAAATTATACGTTACAGGATGTTTGTCTGAACGCTATAAAGAAGGCTTAGAGGAGGAAATAAAAGAAGTAGATGCTTTTTTTGGAACAAGAGAATTACCTAAATTATTAAAAACCTTAAATGCAGATTATAAGCATGAGTTAATTGGTGAGCGAATTATAACAACTCCTAGTCATTATGCTTTTTTAAAAATTTCAGAAGGCTGTGACCGGAAATGTGCTTTTTGTGCAATACCCTTAATGAGAGGTAAGCACATTTCTACCCCAATTGAAGAATTGGTAATACAAGCTAAGAATTTAGCCAAACAAGGTGTTAAAGAGTTGATTTTAATTGCTCAGGAATTGACTTTTTATGGTTTAGATATTTATGGAGAACGTAAGTTGCCAGCGTTGTTACAAGAGTTGTCAAAAGTAGAAGGAATTGACTGGATTCGTTTGCATTATGCTTATCCAACAGGATTTCCGATGGAGATTATCCACGAAATGAAGAACAATCCTAAAGTTTGTAATTATTTGGATATTCCTTTGCAACATGCTTCTGATAAGATGCTAAAAGCAATGAAACGTGGAGCAAGCAGAGCAAAAACAACGCAGTTAATTAATGAAGTTCGGGAGTTAATTCCTGATATTGCTATTCGTACCACTTTTATTGTTGGATTTCCTGGCGAAACGAGGGCAGATATTGAAGAAATGAAAGAATGGATAGCCGAAATGCAATTTGACCGTTTGGGAGTCTTTACCTACTCTCATGAGGAAGATACCACAGCTTACGCGTTAGAAGATGATGTGCCGGAAGAAGAAAAACAAGCTAGAGCACAAGAAGTAATGGATTTTCAACAAGATATTTCTTTGTCGTTAAACCAACAAAAAGTAGGAAAAACCTTAAAGGTTTTGTTTGATAGCGTAGAAGGTGATTATTTTGTCGGACGAACAGAATTTGATTCTCCAGAAGTGGACAATGAAGTATTGGTAAGTAAAGAAAGTAACTTTATTAGAATAGGAGATTTTGCTGATATTAAAATTACTTCTGCCGATGATTTTGATTTGTATGGGGAGGTAATTTAAATATTGCAATCTGTAAGTTACATAATTTATATATATTTGTAATATCTATATTGCAAAAAGTAAATAAATGGAAACATTAAAAATCTGGTCATATAAAAATGTTCAAGATGTTAATCTTAATTTTAAAAGATACCTCATCAACCAAATTAATTGGCAGAATAGACTAATTATATTAATTGGTTCAAGGGGAGTAGGTAAAACAACATTAATGTTGCAAACATTAAAAGAGAAAAAAATTACTTCAGACGAAGGATTATATTTAAGTTTGGATAGTGTTTATTTTGCCAACCATAGTCTTTTAACTTTTGCAGAAGAATTTGTACAAACTGGTGGTAAGTATTTATTTTTAGATGAAATTCAAAAATATAAAAACTGGTCGATAGAAGTTAAAAATATTTACGATAATTACCCGGAATTAAATATGGTGCTAAGTGGGTCTTCTGCTACCGAAATATTAAAATCAGAGGGAGATTTAAGTAGGCGAGCTTTATTTTATCGGTTAGGAGGTTTATCGTATAGAGAATATCTAAATTATCAATTAGATAAAAAATTTGAACCTATTGCTTTGCTCGATATAACGAATAATCATACAGAAATTAGTTATGAAATTAGTACTCAAGTAAAGCATCTA
>CAYRAD010000495.1:0-1928 GCA_964422135.1 uncultured Vicingus sp. | reverse complement strand
TATCAGCCCACTCAACGTATTGACGTTGATACGCACATGGTAGAACTTTAATACCTGCTGATCCATCATACAAGTCACCAGTGACTGTATTATAAATCATACCAGCTTTGGCATTTTCCAGATCTTCAAGTTCTGGTGATAATTGCATTAACACTTTTAAACGAGGTGTTGCTAAATCGTCTTGTGATATATTTTGTAGTCCGCTGTTTGCGTCCTCTTCCATCACAGATAAGTTTAATGCTGGTAATGTTTCTGCTTTCTTTGCAACATTTGCATTTGCCATAAGGCCTCCTTTTACGTTTTACTAATTTTAGTTTCGGCGCCAACAAAGACTCCGAATTTGTCCATGGGTAACTCACTACCTTCAGCAATTTGCTCACGAACAAAGGCTTTTAAAGTCATGGGTTCAACCCATACCTTCTGATTTGGTTGATAACCTAACTCCTCTATCTTGTCAATAAAATTAGAAGCTGAATCATCTTCCCCTTTTCCGAACGTGGCAGATACTTGATTTTTAATCAAATCACCATGTCCGTTATCACGAAGCCATTTAAATGCTTCTTCGCGATATTTTACTGGAATAGAAGCTTGCACTAATTGTTTCACCTTTACAGATGAACCATCTGTTAGTGTTAAACTTTCTAATCCTAATTCCGACATTTTTGCCGGAATTATTTCTTGTGATAATTTACGAAGAGCTTTTGCTTTTGCTTTTAGTTGCTCTTCTAATTGTTTCATTTCGTCTTCCAATATAACTTGCTCTTCGCATAAGGAAGACATTTCTTTTAAAGAGTTGTCACCAATTCTTGGTGTTTGTACATCACTCTCCATTTTATCAAGTAGATTGTTCATCAATTTCTCCTCTCTCATATAAATTAACTTCCACAGGATAATATTTAAATTCTCTCTTATCCCATTTTAAGCATTTAAATCGCCCGCGATTATTTGTTGCAGCTATGGCGCAGGCAATACCAATAGCTGATGGATCACCTATTAATAACAAGTAATCATCATCATTAAAATTTCTTAATTTATGTGTTAATCGTTTTACTGTAGGACCAGCACTCAATACAATTTGAGAACCTTCTGGTAATAATAATTCTAAATTACCATATTTTTCTGCACTAAGTACGTTTCTATTTTTTACTTCTTGTACTACATATACCGTCATTCTTTCTCCTTACGTTTTCTTTATATAACTATTGACAAAGTCTTTGGCAAGTATTATTTAACAAAAAAGAAATAAAGAATGGATTATAAGTTTAAAACAGAGCCATATGAGCATCAATTGCAAGCATTAGGTGCTTGCCATAATAGAGAGAATTTTGCTCTTTTTATGGAAATGGGTACAGGAAAATCTAAGGTACTTATTGATAATATTGCTATGCTCTATGATAAGGGTAAAATTAATTCTGCTCTCATTGTGGCACCAAAAGGTGTGTATCGTAACTGGGAACGACAAGAAATTCCTATTCATATGCCAGATCACATTAAATATCAAGTTATCACATGGTCACCATCCACAACAAAGAAACAAGAAGCAGAAAATAGAAAATTATTTATTCACGATGAAGATTTGGTTATTTTTTTAATGAATATAGAAGCATTTAGTACCAAAAAAGGACTAAAAATAGCTGAAAAATTTCTTTTATCTCATTCTACATTAATGGCAATTGATGAATCTACAACCATAAAATCACCAACAGCATCAAGAACTAAAACCGTTTTAAAATTAAGATCTTTAGCAAAATATAGAAGAATATTAACAGGTTCCCCTGTAACAAAAAGTCCACTTGATTTATACACGCAGTGTTTTTTTCTTGATCCGGATTATTTAGATTTTTCCTCGTACTATACGTTTAAAAATCGTTATTCTATAATGGTTGATCGTAATGTAGGTAGTCATAGTTTTAAATTAGTTACAGGTT
>CAYRAD010000494.1:0-1932 GCA_964422135.1 uncultured Vicingus sp. | reverse complement strand
TAATTAAATTAAAAATAATGCACAAAGCCGGCTTCGTTAACATTATTGGTAGTCCTAACGTAGGAAAATCAACCTTAATGAACGTTTTAGTGGGTGAAAGATTATCCATAATCACATCCAAAGCTCAAACCACCCGTCACCGGATTTTAGGTATTGTTAATGATGACGAACACCAAATTGTTTTTTCCGATACACCTGGAATTATCAACCCTGCCTATAAAATGCACGAAGGGATGATGAACTTTGTGAATGCTGCCATTTCTGATGCCGATGTTATCCTATTAATGATTGAGGTAAAAGAAAACGCTTTTAAAGACCCCGAAATTTTTGAAAAATTAAAGACGACTAATACACCCATTATATTAGTACTTAATAAAATTGATGAGATTGAACAAAGTTTATTAGAAGAAAAAGTAAATTACTGGAAAGGTCAAATGCCTAAGGTTAAAATATTTCCCATCTCCGCTTTGCACAATTTTAATATAGATCAAGTGTTGCTGGAAATTAAAGCCTTATTACCCGAATGTCCTCCTTATTTCGACAAAGACAGCCTAACTGATAAACCGGAAAAGTTCTTTGTATCCGAAATTATCAGAGAAAAAATTCTTTTGAATTACAAAAAAGAAATTCCGTATTCTTGTGAAGTGGAGATTGAAGAGTTTAAAGAAGATAAAAATATAACAAGAATAAGAGCTGTAATAATGGTGATTAGAGAATCGCAGAAAGGTATTATTATCGGACATCAGGGCAAGGAGCTAAAAAAAACAGGAACAGCTGCACGAAAAGACATCGAGAAATTTTTAGCTAAAAAAGTTTTTTTAGAACTTTATGTTAAAGTCAATAAAGATTGGCGAAACAATGAATTGCAATTAAAACGATTTGGTTACTTGAACAGATAAATTTATGGGAAATATAGTCGCAATAGTAGGAAGGCCAAATGTCGGGAAATCGACTCTGTTTAACCGTTTAACCGAATCGAGAAGTGCCATTGTTGATGAAGCAAGTGGAGTTACTCGTGACCGGCACTACGGAAAAGTGGACTGGAATGGTAAAGAATTTACTTTAATAGATACCGGAGGTTATGTAAAAGGTTCTGATGATATTTTTGAAGAAGAGATCAGGAAACAAGTGGTGCTGGCCATCGAAGAATGTGACCTTATCATTTTTGTATTGGATGTAAATGCAGGAATAACTGACCTGGACCAAACTGTTGCTGATTTATTAAGACGTTCCAATAAAAAAGTGATTCTGGTTTCGAACAAAGTGGATAATCATGAAAGAATACCGGAATCAAGCGTTTTTTACGGATTGGGAATTACTGATGAAATATTTAATGTTTCATCCATAAGTGGAAGCGGAACAGGTGATTTGTTAGATGAAGTTGTGAAAAATCTAAAGGATGAAAATAAGGATGAAGATGATGATGGTATTCCGAGGCTGGCTATTGTAGGAAGGCCAAATGTAGGAAAATCATCTTTGCTAAATGCATTAATTGGAGTTGACCGGAATATTATTACCAATATTGCCGGAACAACACGAGATTCGATAACAACGCGTTTCAATGCATTTGGCTTCGATTTAAAATTGATTGATACTGCCGGCATCCGAAAAAAAGGAAAAATTAATGAAGATATTGAGTTCTACTCTATTATGAGAGCCGTAAGAGCTATCGAAAATTCTGATGTATGCTTATTATTGATTGAAGCTACTGAGGGTATGATGGCTCAGGACATGAATATATTTCAACGGGTAATAAAAAATAAAAAAGGGGTGAGATGAGAAGTGTGCGGGGGGGTGGAGTCGACAGATGAAGCGATCCGCGCCGAAGCCCTCGAGCTCGCCCGGCTCCCCCACCAGCACCGCCTTCAGCGGGTAGATCCGGTCCCCGAAGCGGACCCGTCCGTGGATCGCGGCCCGAAGCGGAGCGCTCCC
>CAYRAD010000493.1:0-1935 GCA_964422135.1 uncultured Vicingus sp. | reverse complement strand
TAACAAACTAATAAACAATAGCATTACTTGTATAAAAGAAGACAGTAAGGGCAAAATTTGGATTGGCACAAAAGGTGGTATTACGATTATAGAAAAAAAGAAAAGTTATTTCATTACCAAAAAAAATGGTCTCCCATCAAATAATATTAAAGTAATTACAGAAGATGCTGAAGGGAATTTTTATGTTGGAACCGATAAAGGGCTTATTAAAATATTTGCAGGAAGTATTGATAAAAAACAGCAATTCGAATTCGAACATACTCATATTGAGAATATATCATCTGACATTACTGATATAATGATTGATAAAGCTAAAAATGTATGGATAACAACGTTTAACAATGGAATTTATATTATTAGAAATGATCAAAAATTAGATCACATCACCAAAAAAAATGGATTAATAACAAACAGTCTAATCACTGTTTTTCAAGATCGATCCGGTAATATATGGATTGGAACAAATGGTGCAGGATTAATAAAATATGGAAATAAAGCTTTTACTTATTTTAATAATATTCAGGGATTAAATAGCCCTAGTATTTTTAGTATTACTGAAGATGATGATGAGGATATTTGGATTGGTACCGGTGATGAAGGAATTTATAAATACGATGGCAAAACTTCTATACAATACTCTACAAACAATGGTCTGAAAAGCAATACCGTTAGAGCTTCACTGAAAGATAATTTAGGAAATCTTTGGTTTGCAACTTCTAAGGGATTAACCAGATATAAAAATGGGATTTTTAAAACCTATACTAAAAATGACGGACTACCATCAAACAATATCAGATCTTTATTATTGGATAGTGCTAACAATCTTTGGATTGGAACTTTTGGCCAAGGATTATCAAAATATGATTATTCCACTTTTAAGAATTACACAAACAAAGACGGACTAACCAACGATTATATTCATGTTCTGTTTCAGGATTCAAAAGGTAATATCTGGATAGGGACAGGAAACGGTGTTACCAAATATAGTAATGGAACTTTTACAGGTTATGCAGATTCTAAAGGTTTTTGCAATTTATATATTGGCAGCATAGCGGAAGACAAATTTGGCACTATATGGTTTGGTACCGATAGGTGTATTGTAAGGTATGATGGATTAGATTTTAAACCCATTACAGTTGAAGATGGACTTTCATCCGGTATAATTTATTTGCTTAAAAAAGATGTTAATGATAACATATGGGTAGGTACAAACAATGGTATTGATAAAATAAGTTTTGACAACTACGGACAGATTAAAAGAATAAAAAATTACAAATCTAAACAAGGATTTATAGGAGTTGAATGTAATAGCAGAGCAATTTTCGAAGATAAAAAACATAACTTATGGATAGGAACCGTTAAAGGCTTGGTAAAATATGACCCTACAGAAGACAGAACTAATGTATTCGAACCTACAACACATATTAATAATATTAAATTATTTTTTGAAGATGTAAATTGGTTACACTACTCAAAAGATTTAATCAAATGGAGTAACCTACCCGAAAACCTTGTACTGGAAAGTGATAAAAACCATTTAACTTTTGAATATTCTGCCATTAACTTAACTTTCCCTGAAGATGTTAAGTACCGTTTTAAACTTACTCCTTTTGATAAACAATGGTACGATGCCACTAATAAAACTTCGGCAACCTATTCTAATTTATCTCCAGGAAAATATACATTTACTGTTGTGGCAGGAAATGAAGATGGTGTATGGAACCAAGAACCTGCTGAATACAGTTTTACTATTGAACCACCATGGTGGAAAGAATGGTGGATTATATTATTATTCTCTATTTTTATATTCTATATTCTATTTAAAATATCATCACTTAAAGAAAAACGCCAACGCCAAATAAATAATAAACTTGAAAAGAAAGTAAAAGAAAGAACCTTGTTAATTGCAAGCCAAAGAGATGAAAAAGAAATCCT
>CAYRAD010000492.1:0-1935 GCA_964422135.1 uncultured Vicingus sp. | reverse complement strand
GTATTTGATTTTACTGAAGGGAATCCTTTTGGAGATAATCCGTAATGTTTGGAACGTATTTTTATCATCAAACCTCAAGAAAAATGGTGGTTGCATTTGGATCACTATTTAATACAATTGAGGTTCGGAGGACTAATAGTGCAGGATCAGTTATTGAAACATTAAAAGTTCCACTTGCATACGGGCCGAAGGAAAAATTTCTTACTCGTATAAG
This sequence comes from uncultured Vicingus sp., assembly GCA_964422135.1. GTDB lineage: Bacteria > Bacteroidota > Bacteroidia > Flavobacteriales_E > Vicingaceae. The sequence goes on along the minus strand of CAYRAD010000492.1, from coordinate 1,721 downwards.
TGCAGATCCTAATTTAAATCCTAAAATTGCACTTTCTGTTCCAAGAATGGGTTTTGAACTAACATCAATGACATACGATGGTGTTAGAAAACTTAATACTATGGGAAGAAACGTTGCATCTGGAACTACAGGACTTAAAAAACAATTTAATCCAGTTCCTTATAATTGGGATTTTACACTTTATGTTTATGTAAAAAATGCAGAAGATGGAACACAGATTTTGGAGCAAATCCTTCCATTTTTCACACCAGAGTTTACAGTAACAATGAATCTTGTTACTTCTATGGGAGAGAAAAGAGATATACCACTTGTTCTCAATTCGGTTACAAGTGAAGATACATACGAAGGTGACTATGCGTCAAGGAGATCCATTATCTGGACACTTTCATTTTTAATGAAGGGGTGGTTATATCCAAACGTAGTAGATAATGCAAAAGTTATCACAGATGTTACCATAGACACTCATCTAATGAGTGCAAAAGCAGCAAGTCCAGAATACATAGTAATGGAAGATAGTACTGATTACAGTACAAATTTCATGATTTTAGATAAACATGAGATCGATGTCGCGACCAGAATAAGAGTATTGAATGAAAGTTCGGATGAGGCAATTGCAGAAGGTGCAACTGTAAGTCGAACAAATGTTGTACCAAAAGATACAACTGCTCTTACTGATGATGATTTTGGATTCACAGAAACATTCACATTCTATCCAGAGGGCAAGACATACGATCCAGTAGCTGGAACTGATAGTTAATGAAAGTTGAACAATTAGTAGAACAAAGAATAGAAAAAAGTTTAGATCTCGTTGAAAATAACGATAAAAATGAAATAAAAGTTCTAAATACAAACGAGAACAGCCCTCCTGCCGTGATCAATGGAGATGGTGACAAAGATTCAGATTTTCAATATGCTCGTGAAAATTTATATCATATCATTGAGAGGGGTCGTGATGCAATGGATGAACTTTTGGAGATAGCCAAGTCCGAAGAATCTCCAAGAGCATTTGAAGTATTTGGTCAATTACTTAAAAACATGACCGATTCACAAGAAAAATTGATGGAGCTCCACCAGAAAAAACAAAAACTGGAAAACGATGGAGATAGACAGGAAGTCACAAGAGCACAAAATGTGACTAATGCATTGTTCGTAGGAAGTACTGCGGATTTGCTTAAGTTGGTAAAGAAAGAAACGAAAAAAAATGATTGACATATTCAATGCATCCGAAATGATGATGTTAGGTTTAGTCCTATTTTCTTCCTTTTGGATATTTTTATTTAATTACAGACAAGACAATAAGGACAAATATAGTGGTCATGGCTGGTTAATTGTTTTAGATCTGCTCATTAATATGGGAATGTCTGCAACTGGATATTTGTTGATTTCAATTGTATTCACAAATATTCCTCAACTTGCAGCATATGAAGGTTATCGTTACCCTGTAGGATATCTTTTTGGTTTAACTTCAAATGTAAGTATACCAATAGTTCTAAAGTGGTTTCAACAACAAATAACCAAAAAGTTAAATCAAGCAGGAAAGAAGTGAGGTAAATTATGGCTGAACAAAAGAAAGCACCAAAACACGTTGCAGATGAAAATGTAGATGTAATGGAAGTAGAACCAGTAAAACAAATTGAAATAGAAACTAAAAACCTAGTTGCATCAAGTAAGGTTTTCATATACTTAATTATTGGACTGATAGGATATTTAACATTTATAGT
>CAYRAD010000491.1:0-1956 GCA_964422135.1 uncultured Vicingus sp. | reverse complement strand
TCGTAGTTTGACTGTCCGACCATCAGGGTTATGTTTTACGCTACTACAAAAGTGTTCTCAAGCTGCAGCTATTCTTTTCTTCTTCATCTTGTATTTCCATTTTGTTCGTTTGTCTCATTGTACAGAAGTTTTGTCTTTTAAGTATTTTGTAGCAGCATTATCTGCACCTCTTAAAATGGTAAATCCATCAGAAATGGTCATGCTTGTAATTGCATTAATAAATATTGGAGCAGCTTCTTTAGATGCAGTCTCAGCAGCACGATTCATGGTCATTACAAATTTATCTACTTGACTTTTCATTCCTAAGGCTTCCACTTTTTCTTTTACTTTAATGGCTTCTGGCGGAAATGGAATAAAAATTTCAGGATTCTTATAATAACCATCCAATTTTGATGTTAATGCAGTAGAATTGTTGGTGCCAACTTTTAAAGCTTCTCTTAAACCACTAATTACTTCAGTATTTGTTAATGGAACTGCACCGTTTGTTTTATTGTAATCTTCTAAAACTGAAGACATTTCAGCACAGCTAACTAAAAATAATATAACACTTGTAATTAAAACTATTTTTTTCATGATTTACATAATTAGATGATAAAATTCATGTTCAAATATAGTCAAATCATCTCTTATTAATTCTAAATTTGACAAATGAAATTAGATATAATATCAATTGGAGATGAACTACTGATTGGACAAACATTGAACACCAATGCACATTGGATAGCAAAAGAACTCAATACCATTGGCTTTGAAATACGTGAACAACTAACCATAAGTGATGCAGAGGATGCTATTTTAACTGCTGTTGATAATGCGTTAAAACTTACTGATGTAGTTTTAATAACTGGAGGATTAGGTCCAACAAATGATGATTTAACCATGCCGGTTCTCAATAAGTATTTTGGTGGTAAATTGGTTAAAAACGAGCAAGTTTACAATGACATTGAAGAGCTGATTACTAGTAGAGGTATTGAAATGAATCAGAACAATCAAAATCAAGCAATTGTCCCTGATAATTGTAGCGTGGTTAGAAATGCACATGGTACTGCTCCCGGCTTATGGTTTGAGAAAGATAATAAAGTTGTTGTTGCCATGCCCGGTGTTCCATTTGAGATGAAAGCGATGATTACCAATTCTGTAATTCCATGGCTTAAAGAAAAATATGTGTTACCTGAAATTGTGCATCAAATGGTTTATACACAAGGGTTACCTGAGTCTACGTTAGCTGAAGTGCTTACCGATTGGGAAAACAACTTGCCCAAAAGCATTAAATTAGCTTATTTGCCTTCACTTGGCAAAGTAAAGTTAAGGTTGAGTTCAACAGGAACAGATCGGGCGTTAATTCAACAAAATATTGATGTAGAAGTAGAGAAGTTAACACAACTTATCCCCAGCTATATTTATTCCGTTAACAACGAAAATTTTGAAAGTATTATTGGAGAAATCTTACTTAAACAAAAAGCCACTTTGGCAACAGCTGAGAGTTGTACAGGAGGTTATATTGCTCATTTAATTACTAGTATTGCTGGGAGTTCTCAATATTACAAAGGTTCTGTGATTGCATATGCTAATGAAATTAAAGAAAAAGATTTAGGTGTAAATCATGAGGATATCGAGCGCTACGGAGCAGTAAGTCAACAAGTAGTTGAACAAATGGCTTGGGGAATAAAAAACAAGATGAAAACGGACTATGCCATTGCTACTTCTGGCATTGCAGGACCAACTGGCGGAACAGATGATAAACCGGTGGGTACCGTTTGGATTGCCATTGCCACTCCTAAAGGAGTAATTGCTAAGAAATACATTTTTGGTAAACATCGAGCGGTTAACATTGAACGAGCTGCAGTAACTTCCTTAGCCATGTTGGTGAAGGAAATCGGTTAAAATACTTCTTCAATTAAATAATTTATACCATTAAAAAAGAAGGAATCCTTCTCTTTTTTGTTCAGCAATAGT
>CAYRAD010000490.1:0-1959 GCA_964422135.1 uncultured Vicingus sp. | reverse complement strand
TTAGATAAAATCAATTTATTTGAAACTAAATAATGAAATATATACTTTACATATTAGCCTTCTTATTAACCTTGAATGTTTATTCTCAGGAAGAAAAAAAATACATCCGGAAAGGTAACAAACAATATGAAAACAAAAAATACGATGAAGCTAATGCTAGCTATAAAAAAGCTTTAGAAAAAAACAACCAATCTACAAAAGCAGATTTTAACCTTGGTGATGCATTGTTTAAACAAAAAAAATATGCTGAAGCCATTCAACAATTTCAAAAAATAGCCAACAAAACAACTGACAAAGAACTAAGAGCAAAAGCAAATCATAATATTGGCAACTCTTATTTAGAATCTCAAAAATACCAGGAAAGTATAGATGCTTATAAAAAATCATTACGCGACAATCCTAATGATGATAAAACAAGATACAATCTTTCTTATGCTCAAAAAATGTTACAACAGCAACAACAGCAACAAAAAAAGGATAAGGACAAGAATAAAGATAAGGACAAAAAAGATGACCAAAACAAAGATAAAAACAAGGACAAGAAAGATGATCAAAATAAAGACAAGGACAAAAAGGACGATCAAAACAAGGATAAAAATAAAGACAAGAAAGATGACCAAAATAAAGATAAGGACAAAAAAGATGATCAAAATAAGGATAAAAAAGAACAACAACCTAAACCTAATCAAGTATCTAAAGAAGATGCCCAACGTATGCTAGACGCTTTAAACAATAAAGAAAAAGAAGTTCAAGCCAAATTGAAAAAGAAAAAAATTAAAGGGCAAAAAGTAAAGATAGAAAAAGACTGGTAATTAAAAGTTAACTGAAAAATGATGAATTTTGAACCCTAATAATTTAAATGAAGCAACTTATTAAACATATCACCACTACTTTTTTACTACTTATTGTGGTAAGTACTTCTTTTTGTCAAGAGGTTCAATTTACTGCTGAAACAAGTGCTAATAATGTAAAAACTGGTGATCGTTTTCAAATTCAATTTACAGCAAATACTTCTCTTTCCAGTTTTAAAGCTCCAAATCTTTCTAATTTCAGAGTGTTATCAGGCCCCAACCAATCTACTAATATGTCGTGGGTTAATGGAAAAACTTCTTCAACCATTTCTTACAGTTATATTTTAATGGCTGTTAAAGAAGGTGAATTTACCATTAATCCGGCTAAAGGAGTTGCTAACGGAAAAACGTATTCCACCAACTCCATAACCATCTCAGTTGGAAAAGGAGTAAAAGTTCAACAAAATACTACTCAAGGTAATTCCAATACCGCAAAACAAGAGAATACTTCAGATAAATTATACATTAAGGCTTCTGTTAATAAAACTAAGGTTTATCAAGGTGAGCAAATAATTGCCACATATCGATTGTATACAAGGGTTAACATCTCTGGAAATGAGTTGGTTAAAAATGCTGATTTAAATGGTTTTTGGAGTCAGGAATTCGATCTAGGTCAATCGCAATGGAAACAAGAAATTATTGGTGGATATCGTTGGAATGTAGCTACAATCAGAAAAATTGTGCTATTCCCTCAACGTTCTGGTGAGTTAGAAATTGATCCTTTAGAAATGAAATTTATTGTTCAACAAAGAGTTTCAGGTGGAGCACAAAGTGTATTTGATCAATTTTTTGGAAGAGTAGAAAATGTTGAATATAATTTAAAAAGCAAACCAATAAAAATTCATGTTTCCCCTCACCCTAAGCCTTCACCTGATGGTTTTAATGGAGCTGTTGGAACCATGAACATGAAAATGACTGTTTCTGCTAATGAGGTGAAAGCCAACGAAGCAGTTAACATTAAAGTTAAAATGTCAGGAACTGGAAACATCAATTTAATTGAGAAACCTGAAATAATTTTCCCGAAAGATTTTGAAACCTATGACCTAAAAGTAAAGGACAATATTAAAACCACCGCGACAGGAGTTTCTGGAAGTAGAGAGTTTGATTT
>CAYRAD010000489.1:0-1965 GCA_964422135.1 uncultured Vicingus sp. | reverse complement strand
TGTTTTTAGATCAAATCTTCTTACACTCTGACCAATGTGATTTCCCAAATGTTGACCAATGAAACCGGATGCGCCGAAAATAACTACTGACACTAACTACAACCTATTTTTAATGAAATCATAAATATATTGGCTGGCTTTTCCATCTCCATATGGATTCACCGGACAAGCCATTTTATCATAATTTAACTTATCGTTAAGTAATGATTTAACTGTAGAAATGATAGTGTTTGGATCCGTACCCACTAACTTACTCGTGCCTGCTTCAACCCCCTCTGGTCTCTCCGTTGTCTCACGCATGACTAAAACGGGTTTACCTAAAGATGGTGCCTCTTCTTGAACCCCTCCAGAATCTGAGAGAATAATATATGCATTTTTCATTAGAAACACGAAGGGGACATAATCCTGGGGTGGAATTAAATAAATATCTTTAACATCACCCAATATTCGCATTACCGGCTCCTGAACATTTGGGTTTAAGTGAACAGGATAAATAATTTGAACATCATATTTTTTTGAAATACTTTTTATAGAATTACAAATATTTACAAATCCTTTGCCAAAACTTTCCCTTCTATGTCCTGTTATAAGAATTGTTTTTCTACCATTAAAACTAATACCATAATTATTTAAGAAATAATCTTCATGCCGTTTTGAGTCAATATCAATTTTTCTTGATACTGTAATGAGTGCATCTATAACCGTATTCCCTGTTAGTTTTATATTCTCTTTTTTAACACCTTCGTTTAACAGATTCTGTTTAGCGTGATCTGTGGGAGGAAAATGAAATGATGCAATAATAGACGTCATTCTACGGTTGATTTCCTCTGGAAAAGGAGAATAGATATTTTTCGTACGTAAGCCCGCTTCAATATGTGCCACAGGTATTTTCTGATAAAATGAAGCCAGGGATGAAGAAAATGTGGTGGTGGTGTCGCCCTGCACAAAAACAATGTCAGGTTTAATTTTAATTAATAGTTCTGTAATACCGGTTATAATCTTACACGTCAAACTCTCAAGAGATTGATTCGGGCACATTAAGTCCAAATCATAATCAGGAATTATTTCAAAAAGAAATAATACCTGATCCAGCATTTCACGGTGCTGAGCGGTCACAGCAACTAATGTTTCAAATGAATTATTGTCCTTTTTGAAGACATTAATTACGGGTGCCATTTTTATGGCTTCCGGTCGTGTACCTAATATAAAAAGGACTGTTTTCAAGAAATATTGAAAAAAGTGTAATAATTAGATAAAAAGAATTTATTTTCTTCTAACTGCACTACTCATACCTACCGGGAAATCCACAGCTGTTTGAATTTTTTCCCAGTTTATTTTAAACCATTCCATATTTGCCTTTAAACCGTCTTCAAATTGAGTAATTGGTTTATAATTTATAAGATTAGATGCAAGTTTGATGGATGCAAGCAAGCGTTTTTTAGTATCCCATTTTCTTGCCGGGTACAGTGTAATCGGTGTTTTATTATTGGTTGCCTTGTTAACCATATCAATTAAATCTTTAATTTTTGTTTCCCTACCTGATGCCAAATTAAATGCCTGACCAACTGCATCTCCGTAGAATGCTGCTTTAATTAAGCCCTGAACCAAATCCAATACATAAGTAAAATCTCGTGTTTCTTCACCGGTCCCAGTTAATGGTAGCGACTTTTCAAGCATAGACCAATATAAGAAATTGGGTATAACATTCCTATATTGACCAGGTACTTCACCGGGGCCAAATGAATTAAAGAAACGGCAATTGACGGTTTTCAGCCCATAATGATGGTAATAAAAGTTTGAATACATTTCTCCGGTTGTTTTATTAATTTGATAAGGCGTTGTTAAATGAAGTGAAATAAAATCCTCAGTAAGTGGCATCTTTCCGTATGAGCCATAAATTGCACAACCACTTGAAGCGTAAACAAATTTATCCACACCAGTGAATTGAGAATAATCTAATAATTT
>CAYRAD010000488.1:0-1967 GCA_964422135.1 uncultured Vicingus sp. | reverse complement strand
AAGGGTGTTCGAGTACCAATCATAATTTATATTCTAAAACTTTATGAGCTTTTTTATAGTCTTCGGGCGTACCGATGTCGATGAATAATTTATCAAATAATACGGACCCCATTTTGAGGTTATTACTATTATTTATAATAAAATCATTGAAAGAAAATTGAGACTGGTTCTCTACCGTGTTAAATACATTTTTATTGATCAAGTAAATGCCTCCATCTATATTTCCATTCTCCCTGTATTGCTTCTCTTGCAATGAGAGCACTTGGCCATTAATATCTGTTTCCACAATGCCATAGCGATCGAAGTTCTTCATTGGCTTAAGAGAAAATGTAATATCATTCTTACTTTTTACATGTTCACTGAATAGGCTAATTAGATCTACGTCAAAAAAAGTATCACCATTAATGACAAAAATATTATCATCATGTGCCATTAAAAGAGCCTCTTTAATAGCACCTCCAGTACCTAATGCTTCTGAATCAATTGAATAAGAAATGGTTATTTTTTTAAAAGTATTGCCATAATGATTTTTAATTAAATCATATTTATAATAAACGGAAAAAATTACACTCATTATACCATTTTCTAATAAATAATTTAGTAAATAATCGAGGAATGGGCGGTTGTTTACTGGAGCCATGGGCTTGGGAACATTACCAACCTTGCTTTGCAATCTTTTTCCAAAACCGCCGGCTAATATGATTGCTTCTATGAGATACCTCTATATCTGATTTCTTTTTTTACTGCTTCTTTAACAGCTTCATTAGAAGTATATTTTTCCGACCATCCAAGCTCTTGAATTTTTCTTGTATTATAAGAAAATCTTGGGACATCACCAACCCATCCGCTTTCACCCCCAGTATATGTTATTTTTACATTATTATAATTAAGTTGGTTAATAACCGTTTTTGCTATGAAATCTACATTTGAAGAATTATTTGAAGAGACATTGTATACCTGCACTCTATTGTTGTCTTGATTGATAATTTTCTCAAAAGCAACAAGCAAATCTGTTATGTATAAGTATGGTTTTGTTTGTTTACCATCCCCCAGTATTAAAAGCTCATAAGGATTTTTAACGAGTTTATTTAAAAAATCATAAACAACTCCATGAGTCAGACGCCAGCCCACAACATTAGGGAAACGAATAATCCATGCCATCATATCGTAACATTCGCAAAAAGACGAAATATATGCTTCTGAAGCTAGTTTGGCAGCACCATAATTTGAGATCGGCATCAAAGGTCCAGAGTCTTCTTTTAAAATATCAGTTTGATTCCCATATATAGCAGAAGATGATGCAAAAGCGATGTTCTTTACATTATATTTTTTCATACAACATAAAATGTTATATGTTGATAAAAAGGTATTTTCATAATCAACATTTATATGTTTATATCCCTGTTGGATATCAGAATTGGCAGCCAGATGATAGACAAAATCAAACTTTTCTTCTTTGAACAGTGTATCAAGTTTATGGATATCCAACAAATCAAAGTTATGTAGCTCGAATTTTTCATTTTTTAGCGCATTTTTCAGGTGTTTTTTTCTACCCAACAAAAAATTATCTACACATACAACAGTTTCACCTTTTTCTAATAATCTATCGACAAGATGACTTCCTATGAAACCTGCACCGCCGGTAACTAATACCTTCATTGGTTTATTTTTTCCTTTATTTTTATAAATTTTTTTAACAAAATATTAGCTCACCATACTTTCGTAAATTGCATTATAACGTTTTGCCTGTATCTTAAGGGTACATTCTTTTTCAATAAATAACCTGGCATTATTAGATAGCTGCTGCCAGGGGGCCTCATGCAAAACCCAATTTATACCATGGGCCAAATCGTCTGTATCAAAAGGGTTGGCCAGATACCCGTTTTGTTTGTGCGTAATCATGTCAGGCATTCCACCAATGTCAAAAGCCACCACAGGAGTACCGCAAGCAAGGGACTCCATGATTA
>CAYRAD010000487.1:0-1967 GCA_964422135.1 uncultured Vicingus sp. | reverse complement strand
TTATTACCTCATTTCTATTGTCTTAGTTCTCATGTCAGCTATAGGGAATATTTTCCAAGCTCCATACCCTAACGCATCACTTATGTGAGTCAACAGCTTATCAGTTTTTTGATCTAGCTTATTGTCCTTCCATGATACCTTTTCTAAATCATTTATCAACTTTTTGCATTTCGGATTAATTTTAATTCGGTTAGAAGCCAATAGTCTATTAATATTATTAACTCTATCAGTCACAAAAGGGTTTCTTGTTGGTAGTATTTCAAATCCGTTGTCCTTTATTATTTGGAAATCTGATCTTCCAGATGTTTTTCTGTTTTTACCTGTGCTATCTGGTATTATTTTTAAACCGACATAACCACGTTTTAACATTTCGTGGCACATTTTTGGAGTGTCAGAGTTTCTTAAAAATATTTCATCATGGACATGAATTTCATCATCTATCACTTGAAATATTATTGCTGTACTAGGGTCAACGTTAAAATCTTGTCCTGCGAAAATAGTCCCTTTATATTGAGTTGTTTTAACTACATGATTATCTCTATTAAACTCGTAGTATACTTGTCCATCATCTGAGTCTGTAAATTTACCCTCTAAAAATCTTAATCTTTCTTTTTTAGGTAATGACTCAAGCATTGATATATACTCAGAATCAATATTGTCTAAATTATCTATAGGATTCATTGTCATATATTGGTAGTTTTCGGGATATTTTAAAGGTTCATTATCAGCTGGATTAAGTTTTTTAATAAATTGCCAATAAGTCCATGATGTTTTACTTGGAGGGTTCATGTCATAATAAACCTTCTTAGATAGATTGTTTTTCTCTGCTAATCTAGTAAGTGCTAACTGGACAGAGGAGTAAGAAAGTTGAGAGCATTCATTAAAGTGCATCGTTGAAAACTCTTTACCTAGTATCTTTTCAACTCTCCTATCATCATCAAGCCCTGCTATCCAATATTCTGAACCATTGGAAAACCTTAAACAATAATCTGATTTATTCCATTTAACTTTCAAGTCAGGAAACGCAAGCCTTAGTACCTTTGGTAAAGTATCTAGCCATACAGACGTTTTAATCGAGTTAAATGTTAGCCTTAATGATACGTGTCTACTTCTTTCTTTACACGCTCTAATGATAATATTACGAACTATGATAGCCGTCTTGCCTGATCTTGACTATGAGCCGCCGAATAACATCGTATGTCTTTGCTTACGAGTCATTAAGCGGGTAGCCTCCTTTTGTTTTTCGGTCTTTTCAAACAACTATTAACCTTGGTTTATTAAAGATTAGAATCATCTACATCTAATTTAATTGTTTGTGTTACGTTTTCGTTGGATTCTGATTTTTCTGCCCAACCAAATATATTTTTAAGCATTAGTGTTGTAATTCCTGCGTGATACCTTCCCATTAAACTGTTTTGTATTAGTAATTGCGCATACTTAGCCTTAGCTTTACTCATCGAGTCGGAAAATTCTGGAAACTTTCCGCACCAATCTATAATAGCTTCCTTGCCCACTCCTATTGATGCGGCGAAGCCATATAGTGTGACTGGTTCAGTAATAACCTCTTTTATTCTTATTTTTTCATTACCAAATTTGTCTGTTGTTTTTATCTCTTTTTCCGTAACTGCTGGTACATCGAAATAATCAACTAACATTTGACAAAACTCTGGTCTATATTTAGTAGGTCGTCCTGCTGCCATTATTCATCACCTATCGAAACGATACCAATTTGTATTAAAGGTTTGTTAAGTAGTTTTAATTTTAGAAGTTTAGATATTATGTCTTGTTCGCTTGGGTTTAAATCTAGTGTTAACCTTATTGAACCGTCTGCGATTGTAGATATTTTGTCAATTATAGCCTGACAAGCTCCTATTTCTTCCATGCCTTCGCACTCCTTTTTAGATATTCATCTATTAAAAGAGTAGGCACTTTAAAATAATAAGTCAATTATCTGAGTTATTTTATCA
>CAYRAD010000486.1:0-1977 GCA_964422135.1 uncultured Vicingus sp. | reverse complement strand
TTAGTCTGTCCTGTTTCATAAGCTTTTAAAATTTCATTGTTAAGCTCAGCTGGTATTGGAAATAACTCAGGGTTAAAATCACCAATGGTTAAATTGTAAATTTTAGTATTATTTTTAATTTTTTTTTTGATTTCTGCTGCGAGTTTAATTATTTCTGAACCGACTAGATTTTCGGCCATTTCTGATACTTTTTGATTGATAATGGGGTCTAATAATGATGTGTTCATTTTTTGAATTTTTTTCCTTTTGCAAAATTAACTATAAGGCTAAGAATTAACGAAATCAATAGTTATTAGTTATTAACATATTGGGCAAATGATCAAATAAATAGAAGTTATATCTAATAGGACAAGGTGGTATTAAATTTTGATGATGATAACCTCGGCAATTCCATGAATAAGAAATTCTCTTTTGGTGGAAACTTCCGTGCATAAAAACCGAGTTCGTTTTTTAGTTCCTTTTATAAAAAATCTTTTGTTGTTGATGGTGAAAGTTGCACCATTTGGAACTTCTGATAAATAAACAGCTTCTGTTCGTTCATCATATTTTCTTAATTCGTAAACCAATTTTACATCTCTTGCCGAAGATGCCGGAGGATTTTTAATGTGTTTTACCAACACTTTTTCGATGTGTTCAGGAAAGATTTTTTTTAGCACTAAAACATGAATAAGTGAGGCAAATTCTGTTTTCCATTCTTCTCCGTGTGCTTTAACCTTGTTTTTATATCTATGCCAAACCAACAGGTGTGCAAATTCGTGTGTTAGTGTAATTAAAAAAGCATATTTATTGAGGTTAGAATTAACACTAATGCGTGGGATTTTGTTTTTTTCTGACGGTCTGAAATCACCATATTTAGTACTTCTTCTTTTTTTAATGTTTAATTCGAAAGGCCGTTGTTCGAACCATTTTTTTAATATTGGAAGGCTTGATTCTGGTACGTAATCGGCTAATATTTCAAAATTTACTGGCATTAAGCTAATAGATGGTAAACAAAGAAACTGGAGCAATAGGCTAAAATACCCATGTATATTATTAAAATTAAAGGCCATTTTATAGAGTTGGTTTCCCTATAAACTACCGCAAAGGTAGCCATGCATTGCATAGCAAACACATAAAATATAAGCAGAGAGAATATGGTGGCTTTGGTATAAAGTTGATCTCCGGTTTCAGGGTTTTTGGCTAAAAGCATTTTTTCCCTAATGGATTTGGTATTATCTTCATCTCCAACACTATAAAGTGTTGCCATTGTGCTAACAAATACTTCTCTTGCAGCAAATGAGGTGACTAATGAAATGCCAATTTTCCAATCATAACCTAATGGTTTTATGATAGGTTCAATGGTTTTTCCAATAATTCCAGCATACGAAGCTTCCAGTTTTTCTGCAGCTTTTTGCGATTCTATTTCCTGAATAGAATATATCTGTTGTATGCTGGTGGAAGCATATTTTTCATTTATTTTTTTGAAAGAATTTCCAGGTGCATAGGATGATAAAACCCATAGCAAGATAGATATGGCTATAATAATTTTGCCAGCATTAAATAGAAATATCTTTACCTTATTAAAGATGTCAAGACCAATATTCCTCCATCTTGGAAGCCTATAAACCGGCATTTCGAGTGTAAATGTACTTTGTTGTTTTGTTTTAATCAGAAATTTCATAATCCAAGCCGCTAAAATTGCTGCTGCAAAACCTAGAGTATATAAACCCATAACTAAAAGTCCCTGTACATTAAAAATGCCATAATAAGTATTTTCTGGGATGAGTAAAGCAATCAATATAGTATAAACCGGTATTCTGGCAGAACAACTGACCAATGGTGATACCATGATAGTAATTAAACGTTCTTTATGATTGCTTATGGTTCGGGTACTCATAATTGCCGGAACAGCACATGCTGTACTACTTAATAAAGGGATAACGGATTTTCCATTTAAACCAAACTCTCTTAAAATACGATCCATTAAAAAACTCACTC
>CAYRAD010000485.1:0-1980 GCA_964422135.1 uncultured Vicingus sp. | reverse complement strand
TCAATTATCAATTATCAATTATCAATTATCAATTATCAATTATCAATTATCAATTATTCAAATCTCAATTTGCCATTTACCCACTCACCATCTAATTCTGCATCAAACTTTCTGTAAAAGTTAAGGGCAGGTTCGTTCCAATCTAGCACTTGCCAAGTCATCAATTTTGCATTCATTTCTTTTGCTGCTTTTATGGTTTCTTCAAATAGAATTTTACCAATTTTTTGACCTCTAAAAGCCTCTTTAACAACAATGTCTTCCAAATACAAGCATTTCCCTTTCCATGTAGAATAGCGAATGTAATAGAATGACATCCCAACAATACCGTCTTCATTTTCAGCTAAAATTATCCAATACAAAGGGTGTTCACCAAAGCCATCTTTTTCTAATTCTTGTAGTGTAATGGTAACTTCTTCAGGTGCTTTTTCATACAATGCCAGTTCCTTAACCAATGCTAGTACATCAGGTAAATCGTTTTTTGTCGCTTTTCTAATCGAAATATTCATATTGTAAAATCGATTGAAGTTTATAAATCAATATCAAGAATACTTTTCATCGTATAATTTTCCGGGTCAGGCAAATATGCTTTTGCAGCTTCTAAGTCTTTTGTAGTTAACATTTCAAAACTTCTCATTATGGCTTTTGTTTCCTGACTTTGCATGTTAACTAATCGAGGAGTTATAATTCCCTCAGCGTTAGAAATTTCTTCCATAGATAAGGCTTGATATTCGCCCATTGGAGTAGAAATAACGATACATCTTGAATCACCATTATCGTAAAGTTCTTTAACTGCATTACCAAGTGTTGTACAAAATCGAAGGTCGAATGCTATTGGGTCAACACATCTTGTAGCATAGCCAATTTCAACTGGTCGGCATTTAATATTGAACTCCAGTTTTTTTAGCTCTACACCCAACAGTTGGTTAAAGATGTGAGATTTACTCAACAAACCTAATTCAGGGTGACCATGTTCATCATAAGAGAAAATTATACCTGAATTTTTAATATCATCTTCACCAATATGATGAAATACTCCTTCAGAAATAATAACACCTCCAAAATGGATGCCCATTATTTTTCTTTTGACCATGGTTGAAATAATCAATTTCATGATGCTGCCAAAAGTTATTTTAGATTTATGAAACATTTCAGGGATGATGATCATGGGGTAATGGCAAGCATTTCCTATACCTAATGCTAAATGTCCAGCTGTTCGTCCCATAGCAGATACAATAAACCAACTATCGTTCGACCGGGCGTCTTCTAAAATGGTTTTTGCAAGTCTTGTTCCTTCATCTTTTGCTGTTTGGAATCCAAAAGTGAAAATTCCTGTGGGTAAAGGGAGGTCGTTGTCTATCGTTTTTGGGACATGTATGTTTTGAATCTTGATGTTCTGTTCTTCTAAAAAGATACTTATTCGATTGGCTGTAGAGGCAGTATCATCTCCACCAATGGTAACCAAAAGGGTGATGTTCTCTTTTTTAAAAAAGTTAACATTAAACTCCTCATTTTTAGGTTTGTACCGGCTCATCTTTAAATAGGATCCACCTCTT
Organism: uncultured Vicingus sp.; assembly: GCA_964422135.1. GTDB lineage: Bacteria > Bacteroidota > Bacteroidia > Flavobacteriales_E > Vicingaceae. The sequence continues at coordinate 427 of CAYRAD010000485.1, read as the reverse complement.
AAATAGATACGGTCAGCAATTTCGTAGGTCAATTCAATGTAGGTTGTCTCATCTTTAAAAAGAGTACTATAGCCATGATTTAAACCAATAACCCTGTAACCATCGGATAAAAATCTTTTTGTTACACTGGCAACCACAGTATTAATTCCGGGGGCAGGTCCTCCGGCACAAAGAATAGCAACTGTTTTATTATTTTCCATAATTAACTACTTAAAATATAGGGTGTTATAATCTTGTTTTTGTTTTTTAATGTGAAAGACAAAAGTAAAGAATTAATTGAGAAAGGAAAGGGGAGAATGGAAATTAATGCTTGGTATTTATGAAATAATTAATTGAATTTTTTGATGTGAATGTTATTACTCAACTCCTTAATAATAATGGGCTTTATATCCCTAATTTCTATTTGAGTTTTAACTAAATCGGAAAA
>CAYRAD010000484.1:0-1990 GCA_964422135.1 uncultured Vicingus sp. | reverse complement strand
TAAAATATTTTCTGGCTTTTCCGGTATAGCCCATTGCCCATAATGCAGGAGCATTTATTGCTGCTAATCCTGGTTCTATACCACCAACGGACTTATTTCCGGATTTATCTCCTTTTATAATTTCGATTGGTTTTCCTTTAAAATGATCAAATTCTTCCATGTAATCAATTTGAGGCATATTACTTAACTCTTCTATAATTGATTTTGTAGCTTCAATAGTTATCATATTAATAAGCCAGAAAGATTTGAACGATTTTACTTCATTTGGATTATCGTGGAGAAATTTTATAACAGGTTGCTGAACGGTTTCAGCCAATTGCATAGATTCCTTAATAACAATCTTGGCTCTTTTGTTAACAGGAACATTATGTTCTTTGAATTCTGAGTTTAATAACCAGTTATTTATCTGGTCAGTAAAAACAATATTAACTTTAATAAAATCGGAAGATTAGACATGGGTTAATTTGTTACTTAAAGTGTATGTAGTATTGGTAGATTGACTATATACGACTGAATAAAAGCCAGAAAATAAAAAATACAGTAATATTCTATTCATATAATTATGTTTAGTTATCAAATTTAAAAATAATGAAGGAATAATCAGCTACTTTATTATTGATTATCAATATTGTAGTGCAAACCAACGTTCTTCTTTTGTTCTGAAGCAGCTTTAGTAACTAGATAAGCGACACTTCTTAAGTTTCTTAATTCACAAATGCTTACCGATAGTTTTGAACGGTTATAGATGTCTTCCGATTCTTCATAAATTAATTTTAGACGGGCAATTGCTCTTTCTAATCTTTTATTTGAGCGTACAATTCCTACATAATCACTCAATATGGTTTTAAGCTCCGTTTTTGATTGAGATACGAGGATTTCTTCATTCTGAATAATGGTACCATTATCATCCCAATCAGGAATATTTTCTTGAAAACTGTTAGCTGCTACTTCTTCAATACTGGTTAAAAATGCTCGATGACTATAAACTAAAGCTTCAATTAATGAGTTGGAAGCCAACCTGTTTCCTCCATGCAAACCTGTACTCGAACATTCGCCACAGGCATAGAGTTGATTAATGGTTGTTTGTGCATTTTTATTTACTTGAATTCCTCCGCATAAATAATGTGCAGCAGGAACAACAGGAATAAACTGTTTGGTAATATCAATACCAATGGATAAACACTTATCAAAAATATTTGGAAAATGAGTTTTTAGTTTAGTTTCATCAATTACTGTAGCATCTAAAAAAACATGATTAATCCCAAATTTTTTCATTTCACTATCGATTGCTCTAGCAACAATGTCTCTTGGGGCTAAATCTTTTCTTTTATCATATTTCTCCATAAATGCAACACCTTTATGGTCTCTTAATATTGCTCCATCACCTCTAACAGCTTCAGAAATTAAAAATGAAGGATTATCATTTAAATTAAATAAAGCTGTTGGATGAAATTGAATAAACTCCAAGTTACTGATAATAGCTTTAGCACGATAAGCCATTGCTATTCCATCACCTGTTGAAACAACAGGATTTGTTGTATTTAAATATGCTTGACCAATTCCACCGGTTGCCAACAAAGTAATTTTAGATAAAACAGTATTAATTTTTCCTGTTTTTCTATTTAAAATATAGGCACCATAGCATTTTTTTCCGGGAGTTGCTCTAGTAACTTCTTCGCCTAAATGATGTTGTGTAATTAAATCTATTGCAAAATGATGATTTAATATATTGATGTAGGGGTGATTTTCTACTTTTTCTATTAAAGCTCGTTCAATCTCGTTGCCTGTTATATCTTTGTGATGCAAGATTCGGTGAGCAGAATGTCCTCCTTCTTTGGCGAGGTCATATTCACCTTCATCATCTTTATCAAAGTTGGTTCCCCACTCAATTAATTCATTTATTCTTTCGGGAGCTTCTTCCACTACCATTTTTACCACAGATTCATCGCATAATCCATCTCCAGCAATTAGGGTGTCTTTGATGTGTTCT
>CAYRAD010000483.1:0-2019 GCA_964422135.1 uncultured Vicingus sp. | reverse complement strand
AATTAAACTCTTTCTAAAATTGTAGCATAACCTTGTCCAACACCAATACATAAGGTTACTAAAGCGTATTTTTTGTTTTGTTTTTGAAGTTCAATGGCTGCCGTTTGTAAAATTCGTGAGCCTGTCATTCCTAAGGGGTGACCAATTGCAATGCCACCTCCGTTGGGGTTAATTCTTGGGTCATCATCTGCCAATCCCATATTTCGGGTACAAGCTAAACTTTGTGCTGCAAAAGCTTCATTAAGTTCAATAATGTCCATATCGTTCAGGGTTAAACCTGCTCTTTTAAAAGCCTTTTCTGAAGCATAAACAGGACCTATTCCCATAACTCTGGGTTCAACCCCGGCAATAGCACTCGAAACAATACGAGCCATAGGTTTTAAGTCGTATTTTGTAGCTGCCTGCTCTGATGTAATTAACATAGCCGCTGCTCCATCGTTTAATCCTGATGAATTTCCGGCTGTAACACTTCCACCTTCTTTTTTAAAAGCAGCTCTTAACTTACTCAATCCTTCTATAGTCGTATTGGGTTTTATAAATTCGTCCTTATCAAAAATGATAGAATCTTTTTTTCGTTGTGGAATTTCTACAGCAACTATTTCTTCACTCAATCTGCCATTTTGTTGAGCTACTGATGCTTTCATCTGGCTCCAATAGGCAAATTTATCCTGATCTTCACGACTTATCTTATATAACTCAACTAAATTCTCAGCCGTTTGTCCCATACCTTCAGTTCCATAAAGCTCATGCATTTTAGGATTAATAAAACGCCAACCAAAACTTGAATCGTGCATTTTAGAATCGGTTCCGAAAGCTTTAGATGGTTTAGAAATAACATAAGGAGCACGAGACATATTTTCGACACCTCCGGTAATATAAATATCTCCATCTCCTATTTTTATAGCTCTTGAGGCATTGATGGCTGATGCCATTCCTGATGCACATAATCGATTGACTGTTTCTCCACCAACTTTCCATGGTAAACCAGCCAACAATCCACACATTCTGGCAACATTTCTATTGTCCTCTCCTGCTTGATTGGTACATCCAAATAAAACATCCTCAACATCTTCCTGAACCAGATTAGGATTTCTTTTTATCAATTCTTTAATAACCAGGGCTCCCATATCATCAGTTCTAACTGCAGAGAGTGTTCCTCCAAAATTTCCTATAGGTGTCCTTATAGCATCTATTATATAAGCTTCTTTCATTATTATTTATAAAAATTTAATCGTTTCTTTTTCAATTTTATGCTTTATTTCTCTCCATGAAACATCAATTAATAATTCACACTCAGGTTGGCTTTCAGCATCTTCAAAATACACCAAACTTTTTAAAGTTAAAATATCAGTATGGTTGGGGTATTTTAAGTTTACAAATTCTAACAATGTGTCTAAATTACCATATGTTGCAACTCTTTCAATTACCATTTGAGAATGCTTTTGGAAATCAACAGAATTAATATCAACATCCCAGAAAATATGTTTCGATAACTGCATAACTCAAAGGTAATAAAATTGCTTTTTAAAACAATTTATCTGTTCTATAAACTGTACCTTTAAATAAAGCCACAACTTCTTTTTCTTGATTGGTAATGGTGATATTATATATAGCGATTTTGTTAGTAATAGATACTTCTTCTGCTTTAGCAAAAATTACATCGCCAGATTTACATCTTTTGGTATGTGAAATTGAAGTTTCGAGTGAAACACAAATTCTTCCATGAGAATTGGAAGCAAACGCCAAAGCACTATCGGCTAAACTAAACGTTATTCCTCCATGAGCAATTTCAAACCCATTAAGCATTTCATCTCTAATTTTCATTTTTAGTTCACATTCTCCATCATTAACCCTGATAATTTTAATTCCCAACCACTGTGAGAAAGGATCATTTTCCATCATTTGATCGGCTACTTTATCTGCTAATGCTTTTGAATTCATAGAAATTGGTTTTAGGATTTCAAAGTTACAAAATTTTAAATCCAAAATAAACCAATAGGCATCTTTTCAATTCATTAC
>CAYRAD010000482.1:0-2026 GCA_964422135.1 uncultured Vicingus sp. | reverse complement strand
ATCAGAGACTGATATCATGTTCCTTGTGTCTATGTTTATTTGTTGTGGCTTCAGTATTATTAGACACATTATTTGATACACTTTCATTATTTTCTGAAGGCTCACCCGGAGAATCTCCTCCGCCACTATTTCCAAAATTTATCATCATCGCTCCAATGTTTGGTGGTGGAGGATCTTGATATGGTAATCCAAATTTGATGAATAATAATAACAACAGTAAGTGAACCAAAATAGTTCCAATTACTCCGTATCTACTATTTTTATCCTGAATAAGTTCCATTTCTTCTGATAGATGTATCACGGATATTTATTCCATAAATTATTTTGGAGTGGTTGCCAACACCAATTTCAATTTATTCCGATTAGCAATATCCATAATAACAACAACATTTTCTATTGGCACCGATTTTTCAGCTCTTAAAATTATTCCGGGATTTTCTTCTCCTTCCACCATTGCCAATAATCTATTTTCAATTTCCTGTTCGGATACCTCGTCTTTGTTTATAAAATATTTCAATTCTTCTGTAATGCTTACATTAACCGTTTGTGGCTGTGGCTGTGGACTTGATGCCGCTTTTGGTAAAAGTACTTCTAAAGCATTAGGGCTAATTAAAGTAGAAGCAATAATAAAAAATACCAGCAACAAAAATACAATGTCCGTCATACTGGACATGTTAAAATTTGAGCTTACTTTATTTTTAGATCGTATAGCCATTATATTGCAGGTTCGTATAAAATATCTAAAAACTCTGTCGTTCTTGCCTCCATTACAAAAACAATCTTTTCAACTTTAGCCACCAACATATTATATCCGATAAATGCAATAATACCAACTATTAACCCTGCAACTGTAGTCACCATAGCTGTAAAAATTCCTTCGGATAAAGTATGCAAATCAACACCTCCACCACCTGCTGACATTTTGTGAAAAACCAATATCATTCCTATAACAGTTCCCAAGAAGCCAATCATTGGAGCGGCACCTGAAATAGTAGCTAAAGTGGACAGGTTTTTCTCCAGTTTGTTTAATTCCAGTTTTCCTGTTGTTTCAATGGCTGTTGCTATATCGTTTAGTGGCTTTCCGATTCTTGTAATCCCTTTTTCAATCATTTTTGCAATTGGAGAAGTATTGGAACTACATAAACTCTTGGCGGCATCAAACTTACCATCCATAATGCTATCTTTTATCTGATTCATAAAATTTGAATCTTCTTTACTTGCCTTTTTTATCACAAGATAGCGTTCAATCATAATATAAACAGCTAAGATGGAAAGTACTAAAAGCGAAAGCATAATAATATTTCCACCAATTCCTCCAGAGCTTACTAATTGCCATAACGACAAAGTTTTTTCAACTGGAGCTACTTGTTCTACAACCTCTGTTGTAGGAGAATCTCCTATAGTAACTTGTAATAAAAAATTATTGAACATTTTTCTGATATTTATTTTTATTCTAAGCTAAAATACGATTATGGCTTGCTATGAATAAAAAATTGCCTTCAAATTGTAAACAGTTAAATGTTAGTTTTTATTGTATGAAGAGCTAAATGAGAAATACAGAATTATTGCTTTTTTTTAAGATTGAATCGCTTGGCAATAAAGAATCTTACACCACTTGTGCTTGGTTTTATATTAAAATGATCAAATTGAAAATTACCGGTTGAAGTGTATGATGTCAATCCTATTAAGAAATATTTATGTTCATATCCTAATGCTGATCGTCCAATAAATCTTGCTGAACCACCTCGTTCTTTAATCGTTTCTCCATTCTTCATAACAACTGTTAAATCTTTTCCACCAAGACCTGGTATTAACGAAAGGTTTACAAAAAAATGTTTCCAGAAAACAAATGTGTAAGTATAGCCAAAAGATATTCCATAGCTCCTCGACAAGTATGCATTTATTGGAAAAGAGTCCTGTACTGATAGAGGAAAATAATCAGGAATAAAATGACTTGAAGCTCCCTCAGTAAATCCTGCATAGTCTAAATTAAAATATCCGCCAAGCAAAAAACTTCCGGCACTTT
>CAYRAD010000481.1:0-2039 GCA_964422135.1 uncultured Vicingus sp. | reverse complement strand
AACTGAGTTTTTCTTTAATCATTAGGTATTAATTGAGAATTGATTATATAAAATCTATCCGTGGTTGACCAGTGGGTAGTGGCTTTAGAAAAGAACATCCTATTAGAATATTTTTTTCTAACTTTCATGATTACTGCCAATATGGTCAGGTTTTAATCTAAAGAAGAGCAGACCAATTAATACCAAAACAACCGAAACATAAAGGCCAATAAAATCGTTAAAAATAGTTAGATAAGAAACTAGCGCAAAAACACCTATTTGAAATAAACCGTTAAGAGAGCTTAGCATTGAAATTGCTGTGGCCCTATTTCTATAATCGATATGAGAGTTCAAATAATAATTTTATTTTGTTATAATCATCGAAAGAAAGGGGCCCTCGAAATTCTACTTCAATTTGTTTCATGGATTATTTTTAATTGAATTAGTTATAAAGTTATTGATGATTATTTGCCAATTCTGACCTAAACCGAATTAATGACACACTTGAACCTGTCGATTGGTTTTTTATAGTTTATTCCTTGATGAATTCTTTTCTCATTATAAAATGTTAGGTATTCATCAAGGCTTGCAAATCGTTCATCATACTCTGTTTTGTATGATCCAAACCAACGTTCAATTTTTCCGTTGGTTTGAGGATGATGAACTCTTCCAAGTATATGTTTAATTCCTCTTTGCTCACACCATTGTGTGAATGGACCTCTATCAGCTCTTGCTGGTGTGAATTGTGTCCCATTATCTGTGAGAATAGCACTAGGTTTACCATATTTTTTAATGGCAGCCTCAAACGCTAGCAGAGTATTTTCTGTTGTGGCATTGCTGAAATATTCAGCATGTACAATAAACCTGCTATAGTCATCAATGAATGCAATAAGTTGCATTCCTGTGAATGGACATGTTGTCCAGTCAGTGTGCCAAAGCATATTTGGCTTTGGCCATTCATACTTCACAAACTTAATTTGGCTTGGTCGCTTTCGTTTATTCATCTTAAAACCATATTTATTGAAGACTTTTTGAATTTGACGTTCCGAAACGTCAAATCCTTGATCTTTAATCTCAAGCCATGTTTTATGTGCTCCAAACTTGTTAAGTTGCCAGAATTTGAAGATTTTAAGCTCAAAATCTGTATTGATTTTGAGTGGTCTTCTTCCAATTGGCTTGTTTTCTAAACCATCCCATCCCTTGTTTTTGTAACGCTTCAACCAACGGTAGAGCGTTTTTCGTGGAACCTGTCGGTTCCTCGAAATTTCAGCAACTGGTGTGATTTTAGCAAGCATTTGCTTAACACACCACCTCTTTTTTCGTAAACTGTATGCCATTTGTTTCCTCCAAATTAAGGAAACCAATCACACAGATATTTGTTACTGTGACATAATTATGATTTAGCACAATACTTAATTGTTGTAAAAACCTTTATATACTTGAAAATAAGACTTTTTTCAAGATGTTAAAAAGAGGTATTGCCCCATTAGTTGCAACAATGCTACTAATTTCTTTTGCGGTAGCTTTGGGAATAGTTATTATGAACTTTGGACGAGCACAAGTTAATTTAGAGTCAAGTTGTACAATAGATATTGGGTTAGAGTTTTCACAAGTATCTGGGCAGAGCCAAATTTGTTTTGATGCTGAAAAGAACGACCTTTTTTTTGTGGTTGAAAATGGTGTTAACATTGAAGTTGAAGGTTTAATTGTAAACATTATTGGAAGTGAGCGGGCAGAGTCTTACGATTTGGATGATGCTATTATGGGCAGGGCAGGGAATTATCTAACCCATTTAGGTTATAATGAAGAGCTTAGTGGCGAGATTCGTCAAATGAAAGTAATTCCAATTGTCACACCTTTTGAAGAGCAAGTTGTTTGCGTTGAGCAAGAATTGGTGGTTGAGCAAGTGCTTCCTTGCTCCTCTTGAATAATTCTCTAGTTTATTACATCTTGTTTAATACCCCGTTGCCCTGCAACGACTAATTTGAAATAAGACGTAATATTTGAAAATTCCGGTCGCGAAGCGGGAAATTAGCCAATATCTCGTAGCTCTGCTACGA
>CAYRAD010000480.1:0-2055 GCA_964422135.1 uncultured Vicingus sp. | reverse complement strand
CAGCAAGTGCGATATTAAGTGTTTTTGGTGGAAGTCCACCCTTTGTAATTTTATTGAAAAACTCTAAATCAAAAGGTATCTTTTCCTCTACGGTGTGATAGTAATCGAACCTAGATTCTGAATCAAGCAAATAGTCATGGCCCACAGCGTTATCAAAACCCACAGCCAAGGCATCCGTGAGAATGCTCGGAATTGAATCTGGGCCTCTATCTTTATCTTTTCCATCAATGATGGAGATTCCTTCAACAATCGCATTATATACTGCTCTATCCTTACAGAACTTTTCAGTTGTATCTACTAACCAATCAAAGTCTACATCAGTAGAGCTTAGTGTCTGTATCACCGCAACTACTTTTTTGTATTCTTCTTCATTTAAATCTTTACGACTTTGTACTTCTATTTCAAGAGAAGTTTGTGTAGGTATTTTATTATACTTATCTACAAACTTTGTAATTTCTTCAAATACTGTTCTTTCTGTTTTATCTGAAAAATAATCTCCCTTCATAAAGGGCAGAACTTTACGAGCATATTGCTCATTCGTGACAAGTTGTGTTAGAGCTGTTCGTTCAATCGTCTGAGACATATTCTAAATTATTCTCCTTTAGTTGCTCGTCTATAATATCGACAAGAATATCACCAATCAATGTAAAAAATTCATCATTAAATTTTTTCTTGGGAATGTCCATGTTATCTATTATAGTATATTGAAAACGAAAAGGCAAGTTACCATCGTCATTTTCTTTTTCTGCAACAGAAACTTTTCCATAAGAATATATAACTCCGTCAAACTTACCACCTTTAATACAGATAGATGCCCATTCGTCACCTTTTTTAGATACAAACATATATTTATCTTTTATATTAGACATAGTGTAAATAAGTTCCTATAATGTATTTTGGTTTATCTACAGGTTTTGCACCAGAATGTATCCACGGCCATAACGGTGGAAAAAGCACCAAAGAATTTTTAACACACGATACTTCTGTATCCTGTAAAGGAAAACGTGTCTCTCCTCTTACATTATCATCAAGATATAAAAACGCAACAAGAAATCTTCTCGCAGTTTCATAATCTAAAACATCTACATGACTTGGAAACTCATCTGCCGTATTTGGTAAATATCTTTTCATTTTTGGTGGTTCAATAGAAAACTTTTGAGGCCACTGATATGGTTTAATATTTATATCGTTTTTATATTTCTCTACTTGTGCCATAATTTTATCTATTAAAAATTTAGCATCGTCTTTCCATAATGTGTCTGGCGAATGTAACAAATTTATTTGTGTAAGCGTAGCCCCTCTACTGTTATTTTGAACTTCATGATTTTCTACATCCTGTTCAAACTTCTCAATAAGTTCTGCACATTTGTTATCATCTATAACACCATGATATGTTCTGATAAGATTATTCATTATTTTTTTCTTACGGTAAAATCAATACCTAATCTTTTTTCATTTGTAAAAATCTCAGAAGCAGAATGTGGTACTCTAGGATCAAAGACTACAAAATCCGTTGGCTTCATAATGATTTCATCATCACCATGAATAAAAAATCCACCATCTTTTTTATTCCAGTTTGTATTTAACACTCCAAATATTTTTATATAATTAAAATCTTTTTCATGGTCAGTATGTCTATTATCTTTTCTATACTTATCTTTTATACTAATACCACAATAGGAAACTTCTGGATAAAATTTACTACTCGATTTTTCGTAGATTTGTATTAGTAATCCCATTGCCATTCCAGCAAGAAGCTCATGAACTGGTTCATTTTCTATAACAGTAAGTTTTAAATGTTTGTTTTCTAGTGGATGTCCTATAGGATGTTTAAGATTCCAATGACTACTTTCTTTTGCCGCATAGGCTATCATATCGAGATATGACTTTGAACAACAATTTTCAATTATTTCATTCATCCAAAAAAATCCTCCAATGTTCCTTGTGTACCATAACTGCTATCAACGAGCCAGTTAATCTTATCAGTAATAAATCTTAATGGATCAACAAAACTCTTCGTGAATTGTACATCATAGTCTATTTTATCGAACAAGT
>CAYRAD010000479.1:0-2076 GCA_964422135.1 uncultured Vicingus sp. | reverse complement strand
GCTTTTTCTGAAAACCTAAAACCTGATTCGGTTGTTTGATAATACGTAATTGACAAAGTACTCAAGCTAACTTGATCTTTTAAATACCTCAATCTACCTTCTGTTGATTCAATCTGCTCTCTTAAACGAGCCAATTCGTTTTCAACTTGTAAAATATCTCCCACAGAATGTGCCTTACTTAACAACCCTAAATACCGTTGCTCTACAATTTTTTTAGCTTTTAATCTTGCTTCTACATCAACAAATTCTTCTGTTACATCTTTAACGGTAATATTTTGATCATCCAAAACTTTTATAGATTTTGAAATATCAGCTAACAGTTTATCAAAATTTTCAGAAGGAATACGAACGGTAATGGTATGTTGAATTCTATTTTCATAAGTATATTCATTGTCAGTTGATAAATAACCCTTTAAATTATTAGCAGATTGATGAATCAATTCTTTGGTTGATTTACAATCAGAAGTTTCAAAAGTGATGTTTCCTTCTTTAATGAGTTTTCTTTCTATATTTTGCATCGCCTGGGCCGGAATATCTATTTCAGTTGGTGGTGAAGACTTAGCATCTTCTGTTTCATAAGCTGAGTTTTCTTCATACGCTTCAGTTTTTGCAGTAGCTGCAAAAGTTGATGATAAATCATTTATATCAGCTTCCTGCGCTCCACAAGAAAACAATAGTGTTGAGACAATGGTAATCAGTATTATATTAAATTTTTTCATGGCTTGTAATTTTTAGTTTTTGTTAAAATTTAAAAATAAAGCGAGCATCTCAACTCGCTTTATAGTTTTCATTATTCTACTTCTTTTTCAATTAAATCTTCACCTACAGGTTCAGTGATAGCTACATCATCATAAACCATTGTGTCTTCAACTATTGAATCAATGTCTAAAATTTGATCATTAAGTTGATCTAATTGAACAATTGTTTCATCAACAGGTTTAGGATCGCATGCGAATAAAGAAACACTTACAACTCCTAAACAAAGAATTGCCTTAACTGATTTTTGCATTAAATTTTTCATAACTTTAAGTTTTTGGTTAAACATGGTTCAAACATAGTGGCTATTTTTTCAAACCAATGGAATAATGGCTGTAAACCATTTGTAAACTATTATACAATTTGTAAAAAAGGCTGAAGGTCTATAAGGATAAGTGAAAGAAGAAGAGTTAATATATTTTGAGATCCTAAAAAAAGAAGTTACAAAAACGCTTCAACAAGCTCATTCAGTTAGTTCCGATATAAAAGATTGGAAAGGACAAGAGATTATTTATCTTCAAGATGATTTAGCGGAAAAGGTAAATGGAAGAATTAGTGAAAAGTGGTTTTACACGCATATTAAATCCAATTCGGGAAAACTACCCAGAATTGATATGCTCAATATATTAAGCGAATATGCAGGTTATCAAAACTGGAATGATTTAAAAAACAAATTTCCTCAGCCTAAAACCACTAAAATTAAAACCAGAAAAAAAACGAAATCACTAGTTTTCATTTTTCTCATAATTGGAATACTTTCTTCAGTATTCATTGCTTATACAATCTTTACCCAAAAAAATAGATACAAATTTTGTTTTGTAGATTCTGATTTAAAAGCTCCTATTACCAATTCACCTATTTGGATTATTTGGATGAATGAAAACGAATCGCCAATGGTAACAAAATGTGATTCTATGGGATGTGTTCAAGTAGAAACTAAATCAGAAAAAATTCAATTTATTGTAAGATCTCCTTACTTTAAAACAGATACAATAACACGGATTGTTAATAATAAACACATCAATGAAGAACAAATTCAATTAAGAACAAATGATTATGCTTTGATGATTCACTTGTTTTCTAAGTCGAAAATAAAAAGTTGGAAAGAAAGGCGCAAACAACTCAATAGGATGTTAGCAGACAATGCAATGATTTATCAGGTATATGAAGATGGGAAAACAGGAATGGAGCTTTACAACAAAAAAGAGTTTATTGATAAATTAACCGTGCCATTGAAAAGTTTAAAAAATATTGAAATTATAGAAACAATGTATAATGGAGATAAAATTTCGATACTTCGATTTAAGCAAAATCAGGAAT
>CAYRAD010000478.1:0-2100 GCA_964422135.1 uncultured Vicingus sp. | reverse complement strand
GAATCTGTCCAATCTAAGCCATCTAATCCTTTTAACAAACGCTCAGCATAAGCAGTAATTCGCATGCTCCATTGACGCATTAGTTTTTGCTCTACAGGATGTCCGCCACGTTCCGAAACACCATCTTTTATTTCATCATTCGCCAAAACGGTTCCCAAAGCAGGACACCAATTTACCCATGTGTCAGAAAGATAAGCAATGCGGTAATTCAAGAGCATTTTTTGTTGTTCTTCTTTACTCCAACCGTTCCAGTCTGCAGCAGAAAAATTGGCTACTTCACTACAAACAGCATTTATGTTTGTATTTCCTTCAGTTTTAAATTTATCAATAAGTGTATCTATTTTCTCTGCCTTGTCAGCAGTTTTGTTGTACCACGAATTAAACAACTGTTTAAAAATCCATTGAGTCCATTTGTAATAATTTGGGTTGGAAGTTCGTACTTCCCTGTCCCAGTCGAACGAAAAGCCAATTTTATCCAACTGGTTTCTGTAACCGGGTATCACATTTCCGTCTTTGTCAGTTCCTCCTTCAATGTTGGTTTTTGTGGTAATTGCAGGATGCTGTCCTGTTTGTATGGCGTATTGTTCGGCCGGTAATCCAAACGAATCGTAACCCATTGGATGCAACACATTATAACCTTGTAATCTTTTGTAACGTGCAAATACATCAGAAGCAATGTATCCTAAGGGATGACCAACGTGTAATCCAGCTCCCGAAGGATAAGGAAACATATCCAACACATAATATTTAGGCTTTGCCGAATGGTCTTCGGCTTTAAATGTTTTGTGTTCAGCCCAATATTTCTGCCATTCTTTTTCTATTTGGTTAAATTGATATTGCATCGTTAATAAGTCTGTATTACGGTTGCGAAATTAACAATATTTAAGAGTAATTTTGAAGAAATAAATTGTAAATCAAGTTGTTTAATGATACTTTAGCTGTGCTAAATGTTTAGGGTTTAAAGTTCAGTGAATTGCTTAAAAAATCAGACCAACACTAAACTTTAAACTAATAACTTTTTAACTTAATAATGTCAGGAGCTGAAAATAAACATGCCAGAAGAAGATTAAGATCGTCTTATGTTACTACCATTATTAGCATTTCGCTGGTATTGTTTATGTTGGGCATGTTGGGTTTAATTATTTTAAATGCCAAACAAATTTCTAATCATGTTAAGGAAAACATCGGTTTTTCTATTATTTTGAACAAAGGAATAAAACCGCAGGAAGTAAAGCATATCAAGGATTTACTGGATGCAGAAGCTTATGTGAAAAAAACTGTTTTTATTGACCCAGATACTGCTGCTGCTGAATTTCAAGAGGCGTTAGGTGAGGATTTTGTAGAGTTTATTGGTGAAAATCCCTTGTTGCCTTCTATTGATGTAAAACTTAATGCAGCTTACGCCAATCCTGACAGTTTATCAAAAATTGAAACCGAATTACTGGAAAACACAAAAATTAAAGAGGTTTTTTACCAGCCCGACTTAGTGGAAGCGGTAAACAAGAACGTAAAAAAAATAAGTTATTATTTATTGGGGTTTAGTGCTTTGCTGTTGGTCATTGCTATGGCTTTAATCAATAACACTATTCGCTTGTCCATTTACTCCAAGCGATTTTTAATTAAAACCATGCAGCTGGTCGGAGCCAAACATTCCTTTATTCGGAAGCCTTTTGTTTTACGTGGTATTGGTAACGGAATTGTTGCTGCTTTTATCGCTATCGGTTTAATCATTACCTTTTTGTATTACTTGCAAAAGCAATTTCCGGAGTTGATTAATTTCAAAAATTTTGAGTTGTATATTGCCTTATTTATTATTGTAGTAATTTTAGGCATTATCATTTCATGGATTTCTACTAATTTAGCCATTCGAAAATACCTAAAAATAGAAACAGGCGATCTTTATTAAACTGTACATTATGAGTGAAAATAACGAAAATAAACTGAATAACGATTTTGCCTTTGGTAAGCAGAATTATATACTAATTGGTGCCGGAACTCTTATCACTATTTTAGGCTATATCCTTTTATCCGGTGGGGGTTCTGATGACCCTACGGTTTTTAGTGAAGCATTATTTAATACGCAACGGATATATGTGGCTC
>CAYRAD010000477.1:0-2102 GCA_964422135.1 uncultured Vicingus sp. | reverse complement strand
CTCTACTAAAACTAAACTTATCTTTATTATAAAGATTACGTGCTGGATTCATCATTGGTAACATTACATTACCAATTGAACTCGTTTGAGCAGTTGGTGATAAAGTAAGTATTCTATTAGCTTGTGCTAATAGTTGACTACCTAACGACAATAATATCATTACACCCAATAATATCCAAAATTTATTTTTTCTCATTTCTCGAATCTCCTAACTATCCAAGCAAAGCCAATAAGTGTTCCAAACATAACGACTACTGAACCTAAAGTCCAACTCATCATAAACACTACTTGAAGTACTAATGGTAAAGTACTTATATATTCTTTTATTTCTAATTCACTCATTTTTCTTTTCTCTCTCCCAACCAAACACACAATTTCATTACATAGTAGAAAAGAGGTATTCCTAAAATCAAATATACTATAAACATAATTTTCTCCTGTCCCATTATTTTATTACCGTAAATTTATTAGCTTTAATTTTTTTCTCAGTTTCTAATACAAAAACATAAACACCAGGTTCTAATTTTTTGTGATTTTCATACAAACTAACTTCTGGTAACCAAGCTGTTGGTTCATTTGTAAAATCAAATTGATGAATACCAGGACCAACTTCTTCATTTAATAATGTTCCAACATATTGCCCCATTGAATTTAATATATAAAGTTTTACTTTTTCAGTCTCATCAATAAAAAATTGAAACTTTGTATTTTCTGTAAATGGATTTGGATAATTATAAGTTATTTCATCATTCTCTGGTTCTCCACCACCAAATGCCCAATACTTATTCCATACCATAATCATACCATCATCTCGACTCATATTCAAATCATGACCACTTGGATTTCCTGCCGCATGTTTACCAACAAATCTAACTGGTGCTTCTGTCCATTCTGCATCTGGAAAATCTGCTCTAAATATTAATTTTAATCCAACTATTTCTTTATCAATCCAATATTGTTTTGGTGCGTTGTTTGGTGAATAATCCATACCACCAAATGAAACTCTTTGCCAACCATTTTCAGGTTCATGAACATTAACATAAGTCATCCATGGACCTGGCAATATATCTGTTTTCATATCTACAAATTCTAACTCATCTACTTTATACTCAACTTCAAATTCAAATCCAGCAATATAAATTCCATCTTTTGGTGTAATTGTTAATGGTATCTCAATTTGATCACCTGATGAAACTCTTACAGTAGAATCTGCAGGTAATGAAAGATGTACATCAGAATCAATCATTGATTTACCTAATGTTCGTGGACTTAAATTTCCTGTATTAATTTTTGCTGTCCATTCACTTGGTGCACTATTACCCCAACGATAAAATGTTGAACCATTTAATGTTTGATATGCATTACTTCCTACTTTTGTTCCTGTAGTATTAATATCTCCTGTAAAGAAATATGATAAACTATCAATAGTATAATCTGGATTTACATCTTGTGGTTTTGCTGCAGATATTAAATTTGTTTGATTATTAACTGGCCATGTAGATGTTCCAGCACCCACTGCATAATGCATTGTATCTAAACCTGTTTTAATATCATCCATCAAAGGATTTATAACTTCTATTTGACCAAACGTTAATGCTTGAGCTTGATTAAAATCACCGTCTTCAAATACTGTAAACTCATATCTTTGTGGTCTTGATTGTCCATTTATAGTTTGATAATATCCATACGCTTGTGGATTACCACTTGCGTGTAATGTATCTATCGTAGACCAATCTTCATATGTGTTACCATTATGGTGTGTATAATCTGTAAATATTCCTGACACATAAGCCCATAATATATAAGTGTCATTTAAATGAAAGAAGTCATCACCATCTACATCACCAATAAAATATTCTATAGCATTTAATGTATCTACTCCACCTGCATTACTTATCGAATGAAATTTATTAGATTGAAAATTAAAAGAAGCAACTGCATCAGCTACATTTGTAATTGATTTTCTATCTAACTCCGATTGGTTATGTGTTTCAATATCATCACTTGCATCAGGTGGCCAAAATGACATACGATAATGATTGTTTCTTGGTAACTGAATACTATAAAATCCTTTATCATCGGTGTAAGTTGAATCATAATAA